>PLZL01000285.1 GCA_003152145.1 Limisphaerales bacterium | reverse complement strand
CGCCAGCGAAAAGCCTGAAACATCGCCCAGGCCCGCTCCTACATTATTAAGCCATTCACCCACCAAAGTCCGCGGCTGGACGAGGAGGGTCACTTCCCGGCTGTTCTGGGAGCGGCCGTTCGGGGAGACGCCGTTCGAGGCGATCAGCACATAGACCGGCGTCCCGTCACCGGCGACCAAGGTGTTGATGGTGAGATTCGTGGTTTGCGTGCCGGCGTATTTGGCGCCCCCAACGAGGGGCGTGTAGGGTCCGCCCGCCGGGCCGGCCGCCCATTGGTAGGCAATCGTCGGGCTGNNGAACCGTGGGGTCGCCCGCAGCCAATCCGGACAAGGTCAGGCTGTTGCCGATATACGCAACGCGATCAACCGGCTGGCTGATGAAGTAAGGCGGCGGGTTCCAGCCCACGGCCCGCAGGACGAGGCAGTTGAAGTTCCCGTTCGTATTGTCCAGCATATTCTGCTGAATCGTCATCACGTTGCTGCTGGCGGTGAACGTCCCGAGAAAATAGACGTTATCAGCCATTGTGTAGTTCTCCGATGTGTCGGTGGCATCCGCCGGGTCCTGCCAGTTCATATACCGGTTGGCGGCAGCCGGACTCAAACCACCCCGGTTGTCCAAGGCAAACAACTGGACTTGGTATTGCTTCCCCACGATGAGGCCGCTCATCGTGATGGCATGGGTGGCGTTGTTAGTGTAAGCGTCGTTCAAACAGGAGTTGAAGTTGGCGTTGCCGGTCAGGTTGGTGTTGGCACCGGTAAGGTATCCAGCGCCTCCCGAGAGCGAGGCCCATGCGCCGGCCCCCGCAAACACGATGGGCGAGTCGGCGCTGCTATTGGCGACTGTGATTGGACTGCCGCCGCTTTGCGCCACCAGCGCCCCGGCAATATAGGTTCCGGGGAAGTTGGTCAGGATTTGGTCGGCATTGAGGCCGGCGAAGGGGACGGGTGCGGACCAGATGTATTTGGGGCTGCCTGTATTTACCTGCAGGAAGGTAAAGGTGGATACAGAGGGTCCAAACGAGTTCGACGCCTGGAGCTCATACCATCCGGTGTTACCAGAGCCGGCACTGGGGATGGTGAACGTGGTGTTTGTCGCGTTGAGAATGGGATTGTAATTTGCGCCGTCCGAGCTAAACAGCCAGTTGTAGGTGATGGGTTGCGACCCGGAAAAACTTGCCGAGAGTGTCACTCCTTGTCCAACATAGAGGGCGAAATAGTTGGTCGGTGAAGTGTCTCGAACGATCGTTGGAATTTGGGCCTGGGCGGAGCCGGCCCATAATATTGCCGCCAGCACGCAACACGCTTTTAAGGTTAATTTTTTTATAATTTTAGTTTTTCCGGAGTCCACACGGGTGGGAGTGAGATTTTTGGTTTTCATAACGTGTTTTGCTGCATTATCAGTTTTCATAGTTCAACCCGTCACGCGCATACCCCAGCGCGTTTCGCGCATAGGTGTCTGACACAATGGAATTGATTGATGACGAGTTTGGCAGATCCGCAGACCCCAGTAAATATGACGTATGTCATATAGAGCCAACCTCGGCGGATAGCCGGGCTGCTCGGCGGCGGGGACTGCTGCCACGCCTATTTTGCGCGGAAGTATTTGGCGGCTGCCTCGGTTCGGCAGCGAACATGAAGCTTCTTGAAGATGTGTTCCAAGTGAATGCGAACGGTTCCGGCGCTGATATTGGCTTTTAGCGCGATTTCTTTATTGGAGAGTCCTTCGGCGAGCAGGATAAGGATCTCCGCTTCGCGGGTTGTCAAACCGTTTGGGTCGGGCACAGTCGAAGGCGCCCGAAAAGACCGCACCACCATCCGCGCAATCTCGGGGGTCATCGGCGCGCCGCCGGCGCGCACCTCGGCGATGGCCTGAATGATCTCCTCCGGACGGAAGCGCTTGAGAATATACCCGCAGGCGCCGGCTTTGAGCGCCTGAAAGATGAGGTCGGTGTCTTTGTAAACTGTCACAATGATGACTTGCAGATCGGGCATTTTCTCGGTCAACCGCGCCGTGCAGGCGATGCCGGATTCGTCTGGCAGATGAATGTCCATCAGCGCCACGTCGGGTTGGTGTTTCGGCACTTCAACGAGGGCCTCATTGGAACTCGAACACGCGCAGACGCAACGGTATTCCGGTTCACTGTTAATCAACTCCACGAGCATCTTGCGCATCGTGTTGTTGTCTTCGATAATGGCAACCTTGGTCATGGGAGGTGGGGGGGTTCTTTCAGGTGCGTAAGCTGGCTCGAATCACGAGACAACGGGATGATGAGTTTGACAATAGTTCCTTTTCCGGGTTGTGATTCGATGTGACACTGGCCGTTCAGCGTTTTCAAGCGCTCTTGAAGATTGACCAGTCCATGACCACGCCGGATTGTGCTCCCATCGAAGCCGCACCCGTTGTCGGCAATGACGATTTCGAGGCGATTTTCGGTCTGGGTTATCTGCAACTCCACTTCCGTTGCCGAAGCATGGCGGATCACATTGTTCAAGGCTTCTTTGACAGCAAGGAGCAGGCTGTGCCGCGCGGTTCCTGTCAGCGTGATCGCGCCGCACTCGATTGGAATTTTGAAGCGGCAAAGGATGCCNNACATCAAGTCCCGACACCAGAGCGCGGGCTTTCTCGCCAACGGTGCGTAAACGATCTCTGTTCTTCTCCGCGTCCTGAAATTCACCGAGGCCGGCGCTGGCAAGCAAACTCACCTCGGTGAGACCCGCGCCGAGCTCGTCATGCAGGTCGCGGGCGATGCGCGAACGCTCCGCTTCGGCGGCGTGTTGCAGTTCGGCCTGCTGGCGATGGCGAATTTCCATTTCCAATTGGCGGCCGCGTGCTTGAACCTTCCGCTGGAGTTCCTTGTTCCATAGCAAAACGGCACAGAGCAGCGCGGCAAGCAGGCCGACGAGGACGAGCACGCGTTCCAAAGTCCACCACGGAGGAGTTGCCAGGACGCGAATGGCCGCCGGCGAGTTCAGCAGCAGTTCGAAGCCGCTCACTGTTCCATCTCCGGCACGGTCGCCATGAGGCACATAGACTCCGGTCAATTCCAATCGGCTTCCGGACGGCGGCAAGGGGATGGATTGGCCGCGACTGTCTATCCGCGCCCGGAAAGCAAGGAACCCCGACTGGAGCTCCAGAACGTATTCGGGACCTTCACCCCATTGGTTCATCAATGTGGCATCCACCTCAACGAGCGTGCCAGCGTAACGGGCCAGTAGCTGGCGCTCAGGCGTGAGCTTTGTTGGCGCAGGCAGAGAGGCGTGCCCGGTTTTGCGCATCACCGCTTCCTTGAGTTCGGCAATTGGGCCTCCGAGATCGGGAAAACCGACCGCGTCCGCCAGTTCGCCGATGGCAAAATGATCGGAATTCCTAGTTGTCACGTGCATGCCATTTGTGCCGTTGGCAAGAAAATACTCTCCCGCCCGACCATGGATGATTTGCCCGCTCACTTTCAATCGCCGGAACGGCGCCGCTTTTGGATCGTAGAGCAGTAGCTCACCGATGCTTTTTTGCGAAGCATCAAATAGATCGCGGGGCGCCTCCTGAAGGACATCCACGGCGCCACCCATCACGCGGAGCGATCTGGCGTCCAGCTCGTGCGTTTGCTCGTTGAAAAAGGCGAAAGCACAACCCCGGATCCGAACCAGGGCGTTCTCGTAGCCCGCAAGATCTTCCGATTGAAAGTCGCTAAGGTTCAGCGTGACCTTGCCGCCTTCCGTCAGCATCGCAATTTGCTGGTCGTGAACCGCGGTTACGACACCTTCTATCTCCGCATACTGGGTGTCGAGGCTTCCGTTAATCAACTGTTCCCGAGTCGCACGCAGCGGCTGGGGCAGTTGACCGGCCCCAAGGTGTGTGATGCGGCGCGCAACGATAACCGGCGCAAACATTCCCGGACCGGTAACGCCATCAATCTGGCAAAATTCCCCGCGCTGCAACGGTTTGGCGTCTGTGATGTCTTGCAGCGAAATGAAAATGCCTTTCGTGGAATCTTGGACAACCGCGCCCCGGAGGAATGCAGGAAGAATGGCCGTCACCACGCCGCGGATGGAAACCGGAAGCTGCTTATTCGCCAAGTCGGGGGGAAGCGCCTTGATTTCCGCCGCGGTCGCGATCGCCGGGATCCCATTTGTCGCCGAAGCCGTATCCAACGCCGATGGTTTCGGCGTCACTCCATCACTGATCGCATTTGCTGAACGCCGTTCAGACGCAGGGAGGGCCGGGCGGACATCTTTCCAACTCGAGACCAGCAATATCCCCGGGACCTGTGAGCCATCTTCCGTGATAACATCGTGATAAATTCCGGAAACCCGGACTTTGGCGCCCGGCGGGAAGTTGGGTGCGAAATCTCCGCTCGCGAAAACATCCCCACGGATTTCATCGTTTCCGACTCGGATCTGCAGTTCCCCACCGGCATTCCGAACACCGACGAAATCAACCGTCCCTTCAAGGGTCACCCAAGGACGGCTTTCCCTCTCGACAGCAGTGGCGGGCACTTTCCCGATCGCCGCCGGCGGAGGGACGTTGCTCAAGACGCGAACGTCCAGGGACGAATCGCCGACAAATAATCGGCTTCCGTCGTCAGACGCCACATGGAACGTGTATGCACCATCGCGTGGAATTGTGATAAAGCCGTTGAATTTCAGCCCCACATATTCGTTCCGCGTTCGAACGTCGAGATCAAAGTTCGTGGCGACTCCGGTTTTTAACGGATGAAGTTTCCCGAAATCCGGCAGGTATCCCCAGCTGCCTTCATAACACCGATAATCAAGTCCGGCCAAAAGATTAGTTGCGCCGGTCGCGGAATCAAGGTTCGCCCTCGAAAGAAAGAAGCTTGGGATTCGTTGGCGCGGCAAACCCGGACCTGCGTATTCCACGCTCAAGCCAAAGTCTCCGGCGCGGTTGAACCACTGAACCGTAATCGGGTTGACGCCGGCATGGAGAAACGCCGTGCCGGATGTAACTGTCATTCCGTGAACGCCGTCGTTATCCACAACCATTCCGGGGACAACAGCCAGTCCGAAGCTCTTCGGCTTCAAACCGCATCCTTTTCCTTCCAGACATACGGTTGCTCCCGGTTCAATGGCGCGGCCTTGGAGATCCAACTGAATGAACTCCACTCCGGAAAGATCGCGGAGGACCAACACGCCGCTGGCGGAATCCGCGTCCAAGACATCCGCCACGATTCGGAAGGGATGAACAACCGCCGGCGCTTGATCGGCACAACGTCGGAGCTGGAATAAATTCGTGAGCCATTCCGGTTGCGGCGGGCTGCCCGGCTCCTCCGCTGCTGCCGCTGCTGCGCATAATCCAAACACCAGCAACGCGGCGAGGAGGACACCAAACCCGCAAGCAACCGCGGCAACGACGACACTACGCATGACACGCGAAATTCCCCGGAAAGGCGCGTTAAGTCAAGTTCAGTTCGGTTATTTTTTTAGTGTATACCCTCGGAAAAATCCCTCGGAAAAATCTCAATTCTTGGCCAGCTTTTGGCAGCAGGCCAAAGAACGGCTTTTGCGCGGAGATTCTTTCAAATCATGATTTTTCGTGGAACGCATATGACGTGACAGGGATCGGGGCGAACACGCGCCAGACCGACGCCACAGGCATTCATGGGTAAACGAGCCGGAAGAAGACGCTGCCATTCGTGTTGCCGACGGGAATGGCAATGGCGTTCGTCCCGGTCGAACCAGAAACCGTCACCCAATTCGTGCCTAGGCCGGCGCCGGGGGCATTGGTCTGGGCCTGCAACCGCCATCCGGTGTGGTCCGCTGGCCAGTTGAATTGAAATTGCCGGGCGTTGAGTTGCCAGCCCAGTGGCACCGGCAATGCCGAAATGGGTGTGAACTCCAGTCTGTTCACGTTGAACAAATACCCGCTTCCGTCGACAAACCGCAGGGCCAGGTTTTGGACGCCACTGACATTGGTCAATGCGGTGCTCACCGTCGTCCAGCTTTGCCAGCCGCCGGTGATTGGCACGGTGATGGCGCCCACCAGAGTGCCGTTCGTCGCGCCCAAGCGCACTTCAATCGTTCCGCCGGAACCGGCGCTCG
>PLZL01000185.1 GCA_003152145.1 Limisphaerales bacterium | reverse complement strand
ACGTCCTCTATGGCCGGGATTTCCTGCAGTCGGGACAATTGATGCGAACGGAGCCGTATTCGTGGACCGCGCCGGGCCACGAGTGGGTCAATCACGAGGTTCTGGCGGAGGCGGCAATGGCCTTGTCGTTTCGCGCGCTGGGCGGGACGGGATTGTTGCTGCTGAAAATCGCCGCCGGTCTGGCGACATTTTTTATCGCGCTTTCCATCGCCACAAAAAGGATGGACGAAAAAACTAGACGGGTGGCCTGGGCGCTGGGCGCGGTGGCGGTAGTGGAGATTTCATTTGGCTTCGCGGCGCGGCCCCAAATCTTCACCGCGCTCGGCCTGGCGATGGAGCTTTGGATTCTGCGGCAGGTTCATTGCGGAAAACGGGGCTGGGCACTGGCATTGCCACCGCTTTTCGCACTTTGGATCAACACGCACGGCGGCGTGCTGGCGGGCATGATTGTGCTTTTTGCCGCCGCCATCGCCACCACCAGCGAGGGTGTTTTGAAAAAGTTTGCGCCGGGTTTCATTGGTTCCCGTTTTGAGAAACAACCAGCGCCCAAGACCGGGTTGCTGCTCTGGCTCTTCACCGTCCTGTCCACATTGGCGCTGCTGGCCAATCCGTATGGGGTTGCGTTGATCCGCTGGCTAGTTGGCAGCGTGCGGTGGTTGCGGCCGGAAATCAGCGAATGGAATCCCGCCGTGCCCGGCTGGGACCATGCCGCGTTTTTTTTCTGCGTCGCGCTGGCGGCGGCGGCTTTTCTTTNNGCCGACGTGCTGGACCGGTTCCGGGATCATTTCCGGCGTTTGACGGATTTGGGCCGTCGTCCGGCCGGACAAAAGATTTTCGCCGCGTTGCTCCTGTTCGCCTCCGCTGGCAGCGTTGCGGCGACATTGACGCTGCACAAGGAACGCGCGTGGACGATGGAAGTCCCGCGCCCACAATATCCCGTGGCCGCGGTGCAGTTCATCCAGCAGCACGAATTGCACGGCAACCTCCTGGTGTTTTTTGATTGGGGCGAGATGTGCCTTTGGGAATTGCCGGACAGCCGNNTGCCGTCAAACCTGGCCGGCGGGCTGGCGCTGACCAAACAATACGGCTGGCAGGCGGTTTATTTCGACAATCTCGCCGTCGTGCTGGTGAAAAATCCGAATCAATTTCCGAAGCTCGCAGGTGTCAAGCTGCCCCTGCAGGGCGATTCAAACGCAACGGAAGGACGAGCCGCTTTCCCCGATCGTCCGCCGGCGCGGTTACTTCAACCTTAAGAAATTTTTCATTATCTGCCGACCGCTCTCGGTCAGGATGCTTTCGGGATGGAATTGCACGCCCCAAATCGGGAGCGTTTTGTGGCGCACGCCCATGATTTCGTCTTCATCGCTCTCGGCGGTGATTTCCAGACAGTCCGGCATCGTGTCGCGTTTGATGACAAGCGAATGATAGCGCGTGGCGATGAAGGGATTGGGCATTCCCTCGAACAAATCCTTTCCGTTGTGCTTAATCGGCGAGGTCTTGCCATGCATCATGCGATAATTCACGACGACTTCCGCGCCGAACACGTGGCCGATGCACTGGTGNNCCGAGGCACACGCCAAAAATGGGAATGCCTTCCTGCGCGAACGTGCGGACGACTTCGTTCGACAATCCTGATTCGCGCGGCGAGCACGGGCCGGGCGACACCAGAATGCGCTCCGGTTTCAACGCGCGGATTTCGTCCAGCGTGATTTCGTCGTTCCGCCGCACCTGCAAGTCCACGCCCAGCTCACCCAGATATTGCACGAGGTTGTAGGTAAACGAATCGTAATTGTCTATGACCAGAACCATGTCGGCGACAAGTTAACACGCGACGCAATTTTGGAAATCAGGAAATAAATCATTCACTTGACCCCTGATTGGCGAATTCTCATCGCAGGCGGTGAAACACATCCAGTCTTCTACTTGACTGAAGTCCGCTGTCTGTCTTCCCACAGGTGGGGACGCAAATAATACGCGTCACAAAGTCGTGCCGGTTCAAAAAACCGGCGAACAAAGTTTTCCGATAATGGGCCTGCTTTATAGTGGGCGTAGGCTTCTTCGGTATTCCATTGGTGCGAATAAGGCCGGAACTGAATGGAGACACAGGCATAGAGTAAGCGATGAAGTATACGGCCAGCATCATGGCTGCTCCTGCCAGAAGAATGATCAGTCGTTTTTTCTTCAGGGTGGTCATACGCTCTTGACTGGCATTCGCCTGCTTTTTTAAAACGAATCCTTTAGGCAACATTTCAACGCCGTTTACGTTTCGTCTTGAACAACTCCAATTGCGGTTCCTTGAAGAAATCGTAATTCTTCAGGATGCGGATCATCTGGAGCAGGTCGGACTTCTGGTAGTTGCGATTCACCTCAATGTGCGCGATGAGATCGGCGAGCATCACATGAAATGGAATCACGGCGTCAATGCCCTTCGATCGCAGCAATTCAACGCTCTGTTTGCGCGCGTCCTCGCCCTGCGGCAGCGCGGGCACAACCAGGATTTTCGTCGGCGNNCCGGCGCGTGCGCCAGCACCGCCATGCTGAACGTCTCGGTGTGCCAGCCCTTCACCACCACGACGGCGCGCTCGATGAACTTCAAATCCGGCGACGACAGAATGAAAGGCACCCCGGCATCGCGCTTTTGCGGATGCGGATTCAGCACGAAGAAATCAATGTCATCGTCCTCGCGCTTCGTCTGCGCGATATACTTCCGGTGTTGCCGCACCAGGAATTCGTGCAACTCGAAGTATTCCCGGACGATGGTTTCGCTGACGGCAGCCACTGCGTTAAATTAGTTGGAGGTTGAGGGTTGCCCGCCTTCACTTCGTTTCG
>PLZL01000186.1 GCA_003152145.1 Limisphaerales bacterium | reverse complement strand
GTGCGGCGACGGCGGCTTCGAGCGGCTTGTTCGTGGCAGCGATGACGCGCACGTCCACCTTGATGGGATGGTTGCCGCCGACGCGCTCGAACGTGCCGCTTTGCAGCACGCGGAGGATTTTCGTCTGCGTGGCGGGCGTCATGTCGCCGATTTCATCTAGGAAAATCGTGCCTTTGTTGCATTGCTCGAATTTGCCGATGCGCTGGACGGTCGCGCCGGTGAACGAACCTTTTTCGTGGCCGAACAATTCGCTTTCCAGCAATTGTTCGGGAATCGCGGCGCAGTTCACCGCGAGAAACGGCTGTTCGTTGCGGTTGCTGTGATGGTAAATCGCGCGGGCCACGAGTTCCTTGCCGGTGCCGCTCTCGCCGGTGACGAGCGCGGTGGCGTCGGTTCCGGTGACCTGGCCGATGAGCTTGAACACCTGCTGCATCGGTTCGCTGCGCCCGACGATGCCCAGCTCATAATCTTCCGATTCGAGCAGCGGCTGATACGACACGACCTGTTTCATGTCGCGCGCGGCCTTGAGCGCGTTGCCGATGATTTCCTTGAGCTTGGGCGCGTCGAACGGCTTGAGCAGGTAATCGTAGGCGCCAAGTTTCATCGCCTCGATGGCGGTCTGCGTCGTGCCGTAGGCGGTCATCAAAATCACGAGCAGCTTGGGATTGCTCTGGCGGATGCGGCGCAAGGTTTCGAGGCCGGTCATGCCGGTCATGCGCACGTCCATCAGCACGAGGTCGGGTTTGAATTTGGGAATGATCTTCAATCCCTCTTCGCCGGATGAGGCGGTGGCCAGTTCGATATCCGGCGAATTAAAGATCCGCTCGAACGAATACCGCACGTCCTCTTCGTCATCAATCAACAGCAGCTTGCTCATTCTTGCGCGCAGGATAGCGGATTCCGGCAAAAGAAATAGGGATTTTTGAATTGATTTCTCGCGACGGTCGTGCCAGACTCGGGACGTTCCCAAAACTGAAACCAATCAAAATCCAATCGTTATGAAAAAGAATATTTTGTTGAGCATGATGGTTCTCGTGGCCGGCTCGTTGATGGCGGCCGATTCCAACCCCAAAGATGACGTGAAAGCCGCCGCCACCGCGCTCGGCGACGCCGCCAATTACACATGGCAGACCACGATGGACTTTGGCGCCAATTCGCCCTTCCAGCCCGGCCCGACGGACGGCAAAACCGAGAAGAACGGCTACACGACGGTGACCACGAGCTTCAACGACAACACCAGCGAAGCCGTGCTCAAAGGCACCAATGCCGCGGTCAAGACGGCGGATAACGGCTGGCAAACGGTGGCCGAGGCAATGCAAGGCGGTGGCGGCGGTGGTTTTAATCCCGGAATGATGATCGTCCGCACGGCGCAGAATCTCAAAACCCCGGCGGTCGAAGCGGCGAATCTCGTCGGCTTGGCGGGCGATTTGAAAGTGGACGGTGACAAGATTACCGGCGACCTGACCACGGACGGCGCGAAATCGCAACTGTCCTTCGGCGGGCGAGGCCGACGGGGTGGCGGCGGCACCCCCCCTGAAATCACCAACCCCAAAGGCACGGTGACGTTCTGGCTGGCGGACGGCAAACTGACGAAATACCAATCCCACGTCACCGGCACGATGAGCGGCGGAAACGGCGACTTCGACATTGACCGCACGACAACGGTGGTCATCAAGGATGTCGGCACGACCAAAGTTGAAGTGTCCGACGACGCGAAGAAAAAATTGCAGTAACCTTTTCAAAATCACGCCGGGCGGGAATTTTTAATCCGCCCGGCGTTTTAACTTTGGAGGCAAATTTTATGAAACGTTTCATCATCGCGCTCGCCGTTTTAGCTTTCGCGACGTTCGGACTTCAGGCGCAGGATTGGGCGAAGGCGAAACTGGCCAAATCCCCGCGTCACCAGGAATGGGTGAAGATCAAGCACGATTCGCGCGAGGTGCAATGCTTTGTCGTTTATCCCGAAGTGAAGGACAAGACCACGACCGTCGTGCTCATCCACGAAATTTTCGGGCTGACCGATTGGGCGTGCGAAATGGCGGACGAACTTGCCGCCGAAGGTTACATCGTGATTGCGCCGGATTTGCTTACCGGTTCCGCGACCAACGGCGGCGGCACGGAGGAATTGATCAAGAGCGGCGGCAATGTCGGCAAGGCCATCCAGGCGCTGCCGCCCGCGCAAATCACCGCCGATCTGGCTGCGGCGGTGGATTACGCGGCCAAAATTCCCGCGGCCAACGGCAAGGTCGTCGTCGGCGGATTTTGCTGGGGCGGCGGACAATCGTTCCGTTTCGCGACGGACAACAAGGACGTGAAAGCCGCGTTTGTGTTTTACGGGACGCCGCCGGGTGCGGATGACATGGCGAAAATCGCCTGCCCGGTCTATGGATTTTACGGCGGCAACGACGCGCGCGTGACGGCGACCGTTCCGAAGGCGACGGAGCAAATGAAGGCCGCCGGCAAAACCTACGAGCCGGTGATTTACGACGGCGCCGGACACGGCTTCATGCGCGCGGGCGAAGCGCCGGACGCGAACGACGCCAACAAAAAGGCCCGCGACGATGCATTCCAACGCTGGCTCGGATTATTAAAGGCTATTTAGGGCGATCTCAGGCCAGCCAACTTTGAAATAGGGGGAAATTAAGCCTTCCACTCCTTGATTTAAGTCGCGCCGCTTGGTTGATGCGACGGTGGCGTTAAAACTTTGCGCCGTTTTCCCTTGAAAGCCACCAGCTTTCATGGTTATGTTGCTTGTGAATAAGCTGTGAATAACTTTATGAGAGATAGGCAAATAACATACCTCAATACGGGAATTTATACCGTTGTTGAAGCTTCGCGGCTCACGAGCGTATCAAAAGAGCGCATTCGTCGTTGGCTTCGCGGCTACCGTTCCGAATTACGTAAGAAAAATTATCCCCCTCTTTGGGAAAGCCAATTGCCGTCCATCGAAAACAAGGTGGCGCTCGGATTCTTGGATTTGATTGAGATTAAATTCGTTGATGCTTTCTTAAATGTCGGGGTGTCTTGGGCCGTCATTCATAAAGTTCGGGAGAAGGCGCAGAAACTTTACATTGACACGAATCATCCCTTTTGCACAAAGCAATTTGTTACCGATGGCCGTCAGATATTTCAAGACGTGCATGAGGAAACTGGCGATGTTTGCCTTGTAGAAATCGCAACTGATCAGCGTGTTTTTGCTGCAATTACAAAGCCATTTCTAAAGCAGTTGGAATTTCGAGATGGAACGAGGCTTGAACGCTGGTGGCCGCTTGGCAGAGATCGGNNATATCGTCGTTGACCCACGGAAAAATTTCGGCCAGCCAACCGTTGTCACAGAAGGAATTCCAACACAAAATTTAGCAAGAAGCTACAAGGCTAATGGATCATCATTGGAAGAGGTTGCCCGTTGGTATGAAATCCGCCCCGAATCCGTGAAAGAAGCTGTTGATTACGAGCAGTCGCTCGCGGCGTGAAATTTTTCTTCGACAATAATTTGGCTCCGAAAATCGCCAAAGGCTTAAATGGCTTTGTTTCTCCAGACCATAAAGTAATCCATTTGAAAGAACAGTTTCCGGCAAATACGGATGACGTTGACTGGATGCGGAAACTCGCCCAAGAGGAAGATTTGATTACCGGTGGATTTCATTGTTGTCAAAACTCTTTAGAAATGTC
>PLZL01000060.1 GCA_003152145.1 Limisphaerales bacterium | reverse complement strand
ATTACGACCCGCCGACGCCGCTGGAGAGTGGAAATGTTTTTGGCCATCTCGTGTTTGGCATTTCCCAGACCGAGGCGGACACGACCATTGTCGGCGGACGCGTGCTGATGGAGAACCGGAAGCTCGCGCTNNCGATCACCTACGACCTGATCCGGAAGCGCGCCAAGGCGATGGAGAAAGACACCACGCGCTTTCTCGCCGACCTCGTGCGCACGCAATCCTTTTCCTCCAAGGAAAAGAATGTCATCGCCGTTATCAAGAAGGAGATGCAGAAGATCGGCTTCGACGGCATCCGCATAGACGGCCTCGGCAACATCATCGGTCGCATTGGCAAGGGCAAGCGCGTCATCGCGTTCGACGGCCACGTGGACACGGTTTATCCCGGCGACATGGCGGCGTGGAAGTTTGATCCGTTCAAGCCGTTCGTGAAGGCCGGGAAGATTTGGGGTCGCGGCACGGTGGATCAGAAAGGCGGCGTCGCCACGATGATTCAGGCGGGCCGGCTCATCAAGGAACTCGGCTTGAACGATCAGTTCACGGTGTTGTTCACGGCCACGGTCATGGAGGAGGATTGCGACGGGCTCTGCTGGCAATACCTGCTGAACGTCGAGAAATTGAAACCCGAACTCGTCGTCATCACCGAGCCGACGAATATGAACATTTATCGCGGCCATCGCGGGCGCATGGAAATTCGTGTCGAGGTGAAGGGCAAAAGCTGCCACGGCTCAGCGCCGGAACGCGGCGACAATGCCATTTACAAAATCGCCCGCATCGCGCTCGAAATCGAAAAGCTCAACCAGAGGCTCAAGAACGATCCGTTCCTCGGCAAGGGGACGGTCACGATTTCAGAAGTGAAGTCGTCTTCGCCGTCGCTGTGCGCGGTGGCGGACGAGGCGGGCATTCATCTCGACCGCCGGCTTACTTACGGCGAGACGAAAGCGAGCGCCATCGCCGAAGTGAAGGACGCCGCGAAGCGCGCCGGTTATCCGGACGCGAAGGTTTACGTGCTCATGTATGAAGAAGCGGCTTACACGGGCAAAGTGTATCCGACGGAAAAATATTATCCGACGTGGGCACTCGAAGAGAAATCTTCGTATCTCAAGAACGCTGTCGCCGCCTACGCTGGCGTGCTCGGCAAACAACCGCTGGTGGACAAATGGACGTTCAGCACGAACGGCATCGCTACGATGGGCATGAAGGGAATTCCGACCTTTGGCCTTGGACCGGGCAACGAAATCCACGCCCACGCGGCAAACGAAGCGTGCCCCGTCGAACACCTGAGCGGAGCGGTGGCGTTCTACGCCGCGCTCGTGGCGAAGTTGAATGGAAAAGTTTGAGTTTGTGAAAATGAAACGAACCCTCACCCCAGCCCTCTCCCATCCGATGGGAGAGGGGAAATCCTCCGCCGTCTCTCAGGAAGTCGTGAGCGCGAGATTTGCCGGATGTGCGGTCGGCAAAAGTCGTAGGACAGGCGTCGCGCCTGTCTCCAACTTTCAATCTCCCGCTTGGGCGGAAACTCGGCTCGCCTGCGCAGTTTACACGACACCGCCCACTCTGTTTATGAAAATGGAGACAGGTGGGACGCTTGTCCTACGCCAATGACCAAGTTCGTTTACCAATGCAGCAATTGCGGGAAGCGCTACCAGCGTGACGAGGTGCGCTACCTCTGTCCGCTGTGTGCGCGCGACTATCGCCCCGGCATGCCGCTGCTCGGCGTGCTGTCGGCGCAATTCGACTACATTGCGATTCGGAAAAAGTTCCGCAAGGAAAGGCCTGACTGGAATTTATTTTCGGCGGTCGAAGAAGAATTCTTCCCGCCGTTTCCGGTCGGCAACACGCCGTTCTTTCAGTCCGCTGCGCTTGGAGACGAACTCGGGTTCGATAACGTCTGGATCAAGAACGACGGGCTGAATCCCACTGCGTCGCTCAAGGACCGCGCGTCGTTCATTGTCGTGGCCGAGGCGAATCGGCTGAAGGAGAAAACCATCGTCGCTGCTTCCACCGGAAATGCCGCGAGTGCGCTCGCCGCTGTGTGCGCCGCTGCAGGTAAGCGTGCGCTCATCTTCGTTCCCGAGAACGCGCCGAAGGCCAAGCTCGTGCAGATGATTCTCTACGGTGCGACGGTCGTGCCCGTGCGCGGCACGTATGACGACGCGTTCCGGCTCTCGCTCGAATACACGGCGACGCGCGGCGGACTGAATCGCAACACCGCGTATCATCCGCTGACCATCGAAGGCAAGAAAACCGTCGGGCTGGAAATCTGGCAGCAAAACAACTGGCGCGTGCCGGACGCGATTCTCGTTCCCACCGGCGACGGCGTGATCATCAGCGGCGTCTACAAGGCGTTTTGCGATTTGAAGGCGGCGGGCTTGATCTCGCGGTTGCCGCGGCTCGTGTGTGTGCAGGCCGAGAAGTCCAACGCCATCCATCACTACGTCGAGTCCGGCATTTACGAAAGCGCCGCGCACCCGGATACGATTGCAGATTCTATTTCTGTTTCGATCCCTTCGAACGCGCACATGGCGCGCAAGGCGATTCTCGAAAGCGGTGGCTTCTCCATCACGGTGAGTGACGACGAAATTCTCGCTGGCCAGAGAACGCTCGCTGCGAAGACGGGTGTTTTCGCTGAGCCAGCCTGCTCGGCGGTTGTCGCCGCGTTGAAAAAGTTGCGCGGTTCAAAGCGGTTGGGTCGCAAAGAGCAAATCGTTCTGCTCATCACGGGCCACGGCTTGAAGGATGTCGAGGCTGCTATGCGCGGCATCAAGTTGCCGAAAGCTGTTGAGCCAACGCTGGCAGCCGTTGAGTCTGCTCTGGGGAGCGCGCCCGCCTCGGGCGCAGCCAACGACGCCCTCGTCGTTTGCATCGGGCGGCAGCAGGTAACAAAGATGCGGTCATCACACCACGTTCGTGTCCGGCGCGAGGGCGCGCCGAACCGCAGCCGGGGCGGCTGCGCTCCCCAGCAAAAAAAGAAAGGAACGCGCTGATGCCGAAGCCGGAAACCAAATGCTGGCGCAATGACGCTTACGCCAAGGTCATGGGCAAGGCGAAGTTCACGGACGATCTCAAGTTCGCCAACGTGCTCCACGCCGCGCCGGCGTATTCTGATTTCGTTCACGCGCGCATCGTCTCGATTGATACCAGCGCCGCCGAGAAGTTTTCCGGTGTTCTCCGTGTGCTGACTGCGAAGGACGTGCCGGGAGTGAACCGCTTCGGCCAGATCATTCGCGATTTCCGCATCTTTGCCGACGACAAGATTCGTTACCACGGCGATGTCGTCGCCGTCGTCGTCGCGGAGACGCGCGAGATCGCGATTCGCGCGGCGCAGTTGGTGAAGGTGAACGCCGAACCGCTGCCCGCGGTGCTCGATCCGGAGGCGGCCATGCTGCCGGGCGCGCCGCTCGTTCACGAGAACCACGGCACGAACATCGTCAACACGCATGTCG
>PLZL01000344.1 GCA_003152145.1 Limisphaerales bacterium | reverse complement strand
TGATGCTGGCGTTGCTCAACGATGGCGCGATTCTGTCCATCGCCTATGACAATGTTCACTACAAAGATAAGCCTGAGTCGTGGAACATGCGCATGGTGCTTGGCGTCTCCACGGTGTTGGGCGTCATCGGGGTTGTCTCCGCCTTCGGCTTGTTTTATCTCGGTGAGCGCGTGTTTCACCTAGACCGCCCGCACATTCAGACGCTGATGTATTTGAAACTGTCTGTGGCGGGACATTTGACAATTTTCCTGACGCGCACGCGCGGACCTTTCTGGTCCATCCGCCCAGCGAAGATTCTGTGGATGGCGGTGCTCGGCACGCAAATCGTGGCGACGTTGATCGCGGTTTATGGATTGTTCATGACGCCGCTGGGCTGGGGTTGGGCCGGGTTCGTGTGGGGCTATGCGCTGCTGTGGTTCCTCTTGAATGACCGCGTGAAACTGCTGGCGTATCGGATTTTTGATCCAGTCAAAGCTGTGGCCAAAACCGGGACTGAGCCCGAAGGCAAAACCAAGGTTCAAACGGAAACGAAAGCCGAGCCACAGCAGGATGCCAAAGTCGAAACGAAATCAAGTTCCAAGGCCAATGCCAAACCCGGAGACAAAGTTCCATCTCCGCCTGAAGCTTCGTCTGAGGCGAAACCGGAAACTAAGTTAGAACCAGAAACCGAAACTAAACCTGAATTGAAACCCCCACCTGACACCAATCACAAGACAATTTCTGATTTGACGCCGCAGATCGCGGCCAGGGCCTATGAACTCTACGAGCGCCAAGGCCATCGTGACGGTCAATCGGCGCAGAACTGGGGCAAGGCCGAGCAGGAAATTCGCGCAACTCAGACCAAGGCTGAACCCGAAGCCGAAACCAAACCATTGGCCAAAGGCGGGTCAGAGCCGGAAGCAAAATCTCAACCTGCACCCGACACCAATTCAAAACCCGCGGCCAAAGTTGAGCCGGTTCCAGCAGGGAAGGTCGAGCCGACACCTGACACCAAACCTGACGCTAAACCCGAGGCAAGCCCCGAACCTAAACCGGAGGCCGGGATCGAGGCGGCACCTGAAGTCAAAGCTCCAGACGCACCGGAAGCCAAAGCCGTGCCGCCGTCTGCTGTCAAATCAGAGCCGAAACCAGACCTCAAAGCCGACGCCAAACCAACCGACAAAGTTGAGCCGAAGCCTGTTGCCAAAGCGGAAACCAAACCGGAACCTAACGCGAAGCCAACGGCCGAAGTGTCACCGCAACTCGTCAAGCGAGTCCATGAGTTTTACGAGCAATTAGGGCGCGAGAACGTTCGCGCCGTTCAGGAATTGGAGGAGGCGGAACAAAAGATTTCAGAAGTGGAAACCCAAAAATAAGCCAACACGAATATCCCTTTATCATTTTTCGAAAGCAGCATTGGAGACGCCAAGATTCAGGGATTGCGAGAGTTGGGAATGGATGGGTAATGAGGGTTCAATTCCCTCCTCTTCCGCTTCCGAAATTCAAACTCTAACACCACCCAAACAGGCCGTGAGGGGTCCAAGTTTTGCTTTGCATTGAAAAAATCTCACGCCGCACGTGCTGGCAGGGCAATAACCTTTTCCTCGCCTCCCGGCGCGATGCCGAACCACTTAACCGCATCCGCCGGGCGCACCAGTTCGCGGTAATGCTCAAAAATCATTTCCGGCGAGTTGCCCGCTTCCAGCGCCACTTGCGCGACGTTCTGTGTTTGCGCCACGCGATACGAAATAAATGAGTGCCGCAGCGCATTGTGCTTCCACGGCACTTCCGCATCCATGGCCGCCTTCGCTTGCAATTCGAACAGGTGGGGAGATGAGTGCGCCCAAACTGGCCCCGACTCCTTTGCCAGCGGTTTGAGCCACGCCCTGAGATTCGGCATCATCGGCACAATCCGCCGTGCCCGCCCACGCTTCGTTCTCACCTTGCCCTTTTGAACCACAACGCACCCGGCATCAAACTTCACATCCTGCCAGTCCAGCCTTTCAATCTCTGAAGTTCGCAGACCGGCAAATGCCCCAATCGCCAACACCGGCACCAAATCGCAATGCGTCTGTTCCAAAAGCCGAGCCACTTCGGCTGGCGTGAAAATCTCAATTTCAAAATCCGCTTCCGCCGCCTCTTCAACCTCGTCCATCACAGCGTGATCGCGCGGCAAATACTTTTGCTTCCGCGCATACTCCAACAGCACGTTGATCGCTTGCCGGTGATTGTTTTTCGTCCGTCCTTCGACATCCAGCCCGTGTATGAAATCGTTTATGTCCCGTCCTGTCACCGCGCCAATCAGACAATGAAATCGCCCGGCCAGCGCCTTGAGCTTGCGCTCCAAATCATCCAGATACCGCTCGCTGACTACCCGGCCGCTGCCCCGGACCCGTGTTGCCCGCCCCTCGCGCTTCGCCGCCATGAACTCGTCCACGACCTGCTGGACCGTTTTTACGGGAATTTCCCCTGTATGCCGCCTGGCATATTCCCGTGCCGCTTGTAACACCGACACGCCCCCAAGCAGCTTAAACGCCTCCGAATATTCCCTACAGGCCGATTCTAGGCTGATGCCAGTTGGCTGGAGCAAAGCGATTCCCCGCAAGAAAGCCGCGACGTCTTGAGCAGAGATGTTTACCGCCCCGATTTCTCCTTTGGCCAGCGCCCCTACGACCTCACCGCCGCGCTTCTTGGCTACGGCCAGATCGCCAAAAACCTCGCGTTTTCTGGTTTTATCCTGCCAATAAACCAAAGTGAATGAATCGTAACCGTTGCCGGTGGGAGTGCGGTAAATCTTGGCGGAGACACTTCCCGCCTTGACCGTGAGGGGAAATTCTTCAGGTTTTTTCATGCCCGCGAATCTGTCAGAAAACTGTCAGAAATGCAAGCTGAAACTCATAATCACCTTTAAAAACGTGGTGCGCATAGCAGGACTTGAACCTGCACGGGTTGCCCCACTACCACCTCAAAGTAGCGTGTCTGCCAATTCCACCATATGCGCGCCCGGCCCAGTAATGAAGCAGGGAAAACGCCCCGGCGCAAGCAGTTTTCAACTGCCAAACAACCACTGCCAGCCGCGCCAGCGGTTTGGCTGGGCCGGATTGAGTTTTTCGCCGTAAGTCTTCCCCAAATCCCATTGCATCAGAATGCCGACACTGTTGGCCCCGCGCCCGTCTGACCGGATGGCGTCAATGCCGTAGGCGTAGTCGAAGACAATCTTGAACCGGTTGTCTGCCGAGCGATACATGATGCCGCCACCCACACCGTTGAGCCAGTTGCCGGGCTGCGCTTCGCCGGGCAGATAATCCACGAAGGCGCTGGACACGTTTGCGTCGAGATACCAGTGCTGGCTTTTGTCGAGCGGCATCAGATAGCTGGCGTTGAGTAGCACGAACTGGCGCGCGCTGATTTCCTGGTAATAAAAGCCGGGCAGTGTCAGGGGAAATTCCGACACCAGCGGCAGAAATCCGCCGAGCCGGTAGGCGCTGAAACGGTCGGCATTCACGCTCGTGCCGGCGGTCAGGTGGACGGAAAAATTCTGCCGGCTCTTCGGCAGTGTGTAGGAAAGTGCGGCCTCGATCCAAAACAAATGCGAGCTGGGATTCAGTTCGCGGTCGCCGCCAAAACCGTAGGCGCCCGAATCGGTGCGGAATTCGCCCTCATACCACGCGGACAATTCCATCGCCAGTGCCGGGAACAGCGTCGGCTCGATGCCGCCCCAGCGCAGGCCGGTGCGCGCGCTGAATTCGCCATGGTCGGACGGCAGTTGAAACCTGGCTGCGGTGTTATCGTTGCGTTCAAACATGGAATAATGCGCCATGCCGCGCACGATTAAATTCAACGGAATCTCGTCGTCGGGATTGAACAGATGATAAACGCTCGCTGAAATTTCCCCGCCGTGGCCGGCGAAGGCTTCGGCCGAAATAAATTTGCCGCCGCGGATTTCGTTGTAGCCGTCGGCAAATCCGCCGCCTGCCAGGCCGATGGCAAAATCTGTGTGCGGTCCCAGTCCGTGCGCGAAGCCCAGTTCGGAATCCAGATACACCGGCG
>PLZL01000315.1 GCA_003152145.1 Limisphaerales bacterium | reverse complement strand
GCGTTCGCACGGTGGCGGTTGGTTTCATGGTTGCCGGCTCGTTCACATTTTTTTCAGCCGAAATGGAGTGATGAAGCAATGGAGCAATGGTGCGGCACTCCAACATTCCAACGCTCCAGCACTCCGTTCATTCATCTTCACAAAAATCAAACGGACGAAGAGCGGGAGGAACAGCGCTCCTCGTCCGGCTCACGCCCATAAAATGATCGGGCGGCGGAGCTAAGTCAGTATTTTATTGTTTTGATCCGTTCCAAAACGCGCTTCTGAACTTCGCCGGGCAACGGCGCGTAGTCGAGTGACGTCGCCATCGCTTCGCCCTTGGTCAACGCCCAATTCAAGAACTCAACCAGCTTTTTGCCCTTGGCGGCGTCCTTCTGCTGCTCATAAACCAGCAGCCAGGTCGTGCCGGCAATCGGATACGCCTTCTCCCCGGGCGGATTCACCATCGAAAACCGGAAATCTTCGGGGATCTTCGCCGTGGCCAGCGCCGCGGTGATCGAATCAAGCGACGGGGTGATGAAATTGCCCGAGGAATTTTTCACGTCCGCGCAAGGCATGTTATTTTGTTTGGCGTAAATCAGTTCAACATAACCAATGGCGCCGGACAATTGTTTCACCTGGCCGGCAACGCCTTCGTTGCCCTTGGCGGCCAGACCGGTGCCCGCCGGCCATTTTACGGAAGTGCCTTTCCCGGCGGTGTCCGCCCACACGGGGCTGACACTGCTCAAGTAGTCGGTGAAGATGAACGTCGTGCCGCTGCCGTCGGCGCGATGCACGGTCACAATCGGCTGATCCGGGAGATTCACGCCGGGATTGAGCGCGGTGATTTTTGGGTCGTTCCACTTGGTGATGTTGCCCATGTAAATGTTGACGATGACATCCCCGTCCAGCTTGAGCTTCGGATCGCCCGGCAGGTTGTAAGTGATGACATCCGCGCCGGCCACGGTGGGAATGTGCAGGATTTTTCCCGGCGCCTGGGCGAGATTTTCATCGCTCATCGGGCCGTCGGAAGCGCCGAAGTCCACGGTCTGCGCGGTAATTTGCTTTTGACCGCCACCGGAACCGATGGATTGGTAGTTGATGCGAACCGACGCGTCCACCGTTTTGTATTCGCTGATCCACTTCGAGTAGATTGGAAAGGGGAATGTGGCTCCCGCGCCGTTGATGAGCATGTCGGCGACTGCATTGGTTTGCGCGGCGAGCAAAGCCGCCGCCCCGCCAAACAATGCCGCATGGCGTTTTGAGTTGGAGAGGATGACCACGGCGGCAGCCGCAAGGCAGCCGACACCGAGGAGTGATGGAATCAGTTTTTTCATTTGTTCGTGGGTAGTTAAGCAGTATCAAGTTGGTTACTCACGTTACGTTCCGGTTAAAACCTCCAATTCATGTCCGCCATCGCGTGAACGGCGCCGGTCGAACTTTTGGGAACGGGATTGTTGATCAGTTCGTTGATGTAAGCTGCGAATGTGAAAGTCAGCGAATCAGAGAACGAATAATCGAATTTGATCAAATGACCTTTGATATTGGTGCCGCCGACAGCGGTGTTCGAACGGGGTTTGCTGCCACTCGCATCTGGGAAAACGGCGATATTGTCGTCATCCACAATTTGATCCCACCACGCGTTCGCTTCGAGCCACTGATAGCGATAGGAAATATCCCACGAGCCTTTTTTGCCCGCTTTGCCAAGCGTGACGCCGGCCCACCAGCCCTCGTTGTTGCTGGTGACGTGAGGTTTCTTTTTCGTGCCGGGTGGTGTGTCGGCGCCGGGGTTGTTCATGTATTCGCCGGCGAACTTGACCGGGAAGGCGCCAGTGTAAAGCGGGAAGCTGTCCAAAGTGTAAGTAAAACTGGCGCTGAACACAATCGGATTGAAGTGTCGTGCAAATTTGTAGCCTTGGGTGGTTTGCGGATATGTAGGAATTGTTGTTAAGGTTGTTGTATTGCCCAGGTTTGAGTCGTAGGGAGTGTCGTAGCCGTTAAGATTGTTATTGGCCAGACTGGCAGGAAAACTTGAATCATTGGCGATGTCATAAGCGGCAGTGCCCAATGCGGTGCCTATCCTTGGTGACCACGTGGCATTCCAAATGACTTGGCCGCCGTAGAGATACGGCCCGCGGGAAGTCGTTTGATCGAGCACAAATGCCCCGCCGTTAAACGCGAGCGAGTCATTGTCACTGATTTTGTAAGTCGCCTGCAACGCCGCGCCTTCGGGTGTGTAGTCGGGGTCGAACACCATCCAAGATTCTTGAAACGGCTGGTCCATCTTGCCGATGGTCCCCGCCACCATCCAGGTGCTGTCGTTGATAAATGTCCATTTGCCGTAAGCCGCATCAACGTAAATAAACTTTTTCGAGCCGTTGCCCTGAAACGTCGAGGAGTTCGACAGCAGACTGCCACCGGTGGTGTTGCCTGATGACGCATCGGCGGAGCCCAAACGGAAGCCGACCTGCATGTCGTCCTTCATGTTGACCGTCAAACCGACGCGCAGGCGATAGCGCAGGCGTATGTTGTTGTCCTTCCCTTTAGGAACAGTTCCACCACTGGCGCCACTAGGCGTGGGAGCGCCAAAGGCCGGAATGTCGGTGCTCATATCTTCAAAGCGCCCGCGAAAATCACCATACAATTTGTAACTCGTCACCCAGTCCGGCATCGGGAACTTGGAATTGATCGCCTTGTTGAAATCCTCGGCGGAACCCTGCGCATTTTCCGCCTTCAATTCCCTCGCCTCGTCCACGGACAAAATGCCTTTTTGCTCCAGTTTGTTGAGCAGGGCGTCCACAGCCGATTGCGCGTGGGTCTGTGGAGTCAACGCCATCAGCGCGGCTGCACCGGCAAAGATGGCAACCTTGGTGGAAGCGTTTTGCCCTTTGAATTTTTTCATGGTTGTTGTTTCAGGTGCGGGGACACAATGAAACTAAGGCGTTACAACCATGCGGCGGAATTGTTACAATTTGGTGACAAAACTCCCTGTCCGTAACATTCAACAATCCGCAACGGAAAATCCCGATGAATCAGTTCCGGGGAAAAAAGCTGAAAAACTCCACGGGCTTTGGGCGAATCCGTCATACGTAGGAACTACCCCTGCCGCCCGTCAAGGCGTCGCGCCTGTTTCGGTGGCCAGAGCGACTTTGGTGATGTCCAACTGCTGAAGCACGTCCAGCACGTTGATCATGTTCTGGTAATCCACGTTGTCCGCGCCATTGACCACGACCCTCAAATCAGGATTGTCGGACTTGAGCAGCTGCAACTGGTTTTTAGCTGGGCGGTTGGCAATTTTCAATCGTTCTCAATGGTTGACCACGCGCAGGGGCAGCCGGTCTTGGAAGTAAGGGAGATTGCCGGCGGATGAATCGAAGCCGTGACCTTTCTGGTGGGCATCGGCGAAGTCGCGGTAAAGGGTGATGGCCACGTGTTCGTTCCGGCGGATGCAGTCTTTGATGGTTTCGGCGTCTTTCGCGGCATGGATGAGCGTCTTCCACGCGTAAATGTGCTTGGGCTTGTGGAAATCGCTGTTGGCAATGAAGGGCAGGCGTTTGAGGCCGATGTCGTTGAAGATGTTGTTGCGGTTGGCGATTTCCCACGCGTCCAGCAGCGGCGCGAACTTCTCCTGGTTTTCCCAGAGGTAAAGGGTGTTCTTGCCCCACTCGCTTTTCATGATGTGCGGGTGCGAGGCGACGGCGAGCGCGCCTTGCCGATGGATTTGCTCGATGATGTCCGGGATGTCGAGCGCGGCGGAGATGGGCGCCTTCAGGTCAATGCCGAGCAGGTGCGCGGAGGTCTTGCGCGTGTAGCCGTCCTTGTTGAACTCGATGCCGGTCAGGACGAGCATCTTGTAACGGCGCCACGCGCGCTGGCGTTCGCNNCGAGCGTGGAGTTGGACAGTTCGGATAGTTTGCCCAAAAGTCTTTTCGGGTCGGCCAGATGGTCGGTGATGCAGATGCAGTCGAAGCCGCGTTCGCCGTAGAAATCAATGACCTCCGGCACGGAGAGTTTGCCGTCGGAATAGTTGGTGTGGATGTGGAAATCGCAAAGGAGCATCTGCGGACGGCTTTCGCCGTTTCCAATGGCAGGGGAGCGCATGACGCGGTCGGGGGCGGTTTCAAAGAGTTTGACGGCTTTGCGTCCGGGCTGGTCGTGGTCGGCGGCTTCGAGGATGAGTTCGCCGATGCGCAGGGCGGCGTCGGGCCGGGAGATTTTCTTGAGGTTCTTGCGCCACTCGTGCCAGAGCGTCGCGCGCTTTTCAAAGGCGAGTTCGACGGCCTCGGCCACTTCCCTGTTTTTCTCGACGACGGCGCCGAGGTTGAACCGGGTGATGAGTTCGGCGTTGCCTTCCTCCTGTCCGGGGATGACTTGATTGACAATCATCGGGCAGCGCGCGGCGATGGCTTCCTGAACGGTCGCGCCGCCGGCTTTGCTGATGACGAGGTGATGGCTCATCATGAGTTCCGGCATCTGGTTCGTCCAGCCGAGGACTTTCACGCGGTCGCCAAAGTCGCGGGTGCGTTCGATGCGCTTGGCGCGCAACTCCGGGTCGCGCCCGGCGGTGATGGTGAGATGGACATTGTCGAGATCGAGCAGGCGGTCAATAGCCTTGCCGGCCTTTTTCTTGCCGGTATTGATGATATACAGGACGCGGCGGGCTTCGTTGCCGATCGGCTGGGGAAGTGCGTCCGGGTTGTCGGCGAAAATGGGATTGACGGGAAAGCCGAGTGACTTGATTTGTTTCTCCGCAACGCCGCCCTTGAGCAACACTTCGGCGGAGGCGTCGTTGGCCACGCAGAAGTAGTCACTCGGCGCACGGAACCACGAGGAATTGATGGTGATGGAATCGGTGACGATGGTGATGAGTTTGAATGGGCGCTCGTGGCCGTGATAAATCTTTTTGATGACGTGGCCGTAAATCGGGTAGGTGGAAACCACGCAGTCGGGCTGGGTTTCATTCAGGATTTTTTCCAGCATGGCCTGGAGCCGCGTGAAGCTGCCAAGCTGTTTTTCGACGAGGGGATTTTCCAGCATCGAATAAATGCCGCCCCAGAGGCTGGGCGTATATTGGACCATGCCAAGATAGGCCTTGCGGGCGAGGGTGTTGAACGCGCCGTAGCTGTCGGCGAAGAGGTCGAGGACTTCCGCGCGCGCGTTTTCATCCAGCAATTCGATGGCG
>PLZL01000245.1 GCA_003152145.1 Limisphaerales bacterium | reverse complement strand
CGCTGAAAAATTATGAGCGCAAAAAACATCACCGTCGTCGCCACGTTTCAGGCAAAACCAGGCAAGGAAATTGAATTGCGCGCCGCGCTCATCGGTCTGCTTGCGCCGACGCGGAAGGAGGCGGCCTGCCTGAGTTACGATCTGCACGCCTCGCCCGAAGACCCGGCGAAGTTTCTTTTCCACGAAAACTGGGCGGACAAGGCCGCGCTCGACGCGCACATGCAAGCGCCGCATATCCAAAAACTATTGCCGCGCGTGAATGAATTTTGCGTCGCGTTTCCCGAAATCAAAATCTGGGAGAAAATCGAGTAGGACAGGCATCCTGCCTGTTTCCATTTCCATTTTCCATGTTAGAGACAGGCGCGACGCCTGTCCTACCTCGTTCAAGGCGTTTTGAGCCGGTAGAAAACATTGCTGCCGGGGGATGGCAGAATAATCTGGTTCTGTAAATTTGTAAGGTTGAGCACGGGCGTGTTTGTCATCGTTACCCAGTTCGCCTTGCTCAAATTTGAAATCTTCTGCAACACGAAATTCGTTGAAGCCATAATCCATGAAAACGCGAGGTTGTTATTCGAGGCGGCAAGGCATAACGACGGCTTGGGAACGGTATAGGAAGTGTAAATGCCGCAGCCATTGACCGTCGCCGCCAATTTGGTTCCGTCTGCGGATGAAGCCACCGATGACCAATAATTTGTCGGCATGTTGTTCGAGCGCCAAGCGGTTCCCCAATTGGTTGAGGTGAAAATCAGGCCGTTGGTGGCAACCGCCACCAACCGACTTCCGTCAGCGGATGAAGCGATGCCGCTCCAGACGGCGACCGACACGCTGTTCGAAGTCCAAGCGGTTCCTGAATTGGTCGAGGTGTAAATGCCGCCACCCCAACCCGCCCCTGCCAATTTTGTTCCATCCGCTGAAGAAGCGATGCAAGCCCAGAGAGCGCTGGGTGCGTTGGGGGGTGTCCAAGTCGTTCCCGAATTAGTTGAGGTGTAAATTCCACCAGCCCAATCCGCCGCCGCCAGTTTGCTTCCATCCGCCGATGAGCTGATGGAATACAGGTTCATGATTGACGAAGTGGTCATGATCCAACCGGCTCCCGAATTTGTCGAAGTAAAAATCGCGCCGTCGCCGGGCGCTCCGGTCGAATACCAATCAGATGTTGCCGTCAATTTAACTCCATCCGCGGACGCGGCGACGGAAGACCAAATGGTAACAAGCGCACCATGAAAATTGGGCGAGTTCGTGCCTTTTTGCCAGGTGACACCGGAGTTCGTCGAAGCATAGATTTCACCATCCTGAACAGCGGCAACCAGCGTTTTGCCATCCGCTGAAGAGGCGATGGCAATCCAATTTGTGCTCGGCGCGCTGGTTTGCGTCCAAGTTTGGGCAGATCCTGAAAGAAGTATTCCCAAACAACTCACCCAACAGACACCATCAGCAGGTTTTTGATGAATTTCATTTTTCTGACTGTGGATTACTAATATCACCGGCCGGAATTTTAAGCAAGCGGATTTTTTACGGGAGGGCAGGCATCTAGCCTGCACGCACCAAGCGATTCGAGACGCATTTGTTCACGCTGGCGTGCGCGCTGGACAGGCTGGAAGCCCACCCAACGTTTCACGGCTTGGGCGTTTGCTTGAGGTTGGCAATCAACTTTTTAATCTTTGCCTCGGCGGCTGCATCCCGAATTTCCACGACGTTTCCCCAAGGCGCGTTCGAGGCGGCATTGATGGCGAGAACAAGGTCAGGATTTTGTGCAATGCGAACCTTCAATTCGCTTTTAATGTCCCCAATCGTCTTTGGCGCTTTGCCAATGAAATATTTCCCGTCGGCGGCGATGTTCACTTCCAGCGGTGGGCTTTCACTCGCGCCCTCTTTTTGCGCCTGCGATGATTCGGCGAGCTTGACCATGTATTGCTGCTGCTTGAACGTCGTCGTTACCAGCAAAAAGATCACGAGCACGATGAGCACGTCAATCAGCGCGACGATGATGACGGCGGGCGTGGTACGGCGTTTGCGGACGAAGAAGCGCATTTCAATGTTTTTTATCGTCGGCGTATTGCCGCCGGATGAATTCGCCGCAGAGCGCCTCCATCTCGACGGCGAGCACCTCGACTTTTTTGCTGAAATAACTCCACGCGATGAGCGAGGGAATGGCGATGAGCAGGCCGATGAGTGTCGCGCGCAAAATCAAGGCTATGCCCGCGGCAAGTTTCGCGGCGTCGTTCAATCCCGTTTGCCCGACGTCGCCGAAAACCGTCATCATGCCCGCAATTGTTCCGACAAGGCCGAGCAGCGGCGCGATGCCGACGATGATTTCAAGCACGACGAGGCCGCGGTCGAGTCGGACGATTTCGTGGCGCGCGGCGGTCTGGAGCGCGTCCACGTTGTCGGCTTTCGGACGGTCGAGGCGGTCGGCGGCGAGCAGCAGGAGGCGTCCGAGCGGCGACGGTTTCAGTTTGCAGACGTGACAGAGGGTTTTCACGTCGTCGCGCGTCTGGCACGCCGCCAGCGAACGGGCGATTTCCGGGGGCACGACTTTTTTCCAGCGCAACATGAAACCGCGTTCCACGATGAACGCCAGTCCGACGACGGAGGTCAATCCCAGCAAGATGTAAATGAATTCGCCCATAAACTGCTAATAGTAATAAAATGTAAAAGTGATTTCACGGTAATTCTGCCCGACGAGGCGGCGCATATCCTCCGGCCACGGCTTGAAGGGCGCGGGATCGTTGATGGCTTCCTGGCAGACGTAACCGAGCAGGTCGCCGACGGTATTTTGCAGGACGGTCATGTCGGTGATGGTTCCGTCGTAATTCAAGTGGAACCGCAACATGACCTTGCCCGTGCGGTCGAGCGCGAATTTCTGGCTGTCGAGCAGGGAATACCAGCGATACGTCACCGCGTCCACGAAGTCGCTGTCATACTGCCCGAACTGCGTCGCCTTCACGTCAAATGAAGTCTCCAGACGCCGACTGACCCCGGCGTCCTGCTTCATCTCCACGCCGGGTGAACGATGCGACTGCATTTGTGCAAGCGCCTGCTGAATCGTGCGCGGGCGCGGCGGCGTTTGCTCCTTCTGCTGCGGCGAGTTCTGCGGCTTGCCCAAAGACAAATCACCCGGCACGACGGTTGGCGTCGGCTGCGCCGGTTCGGGGATCATGGGTTTGGGCGCGGGCTGAAGTTTGTTGAAATCCGGTTTCGGCACAGTCTCGGTTTTGGGCACGTCGGTCTGCGTGCCGTTCAATTTCGGGATATTGATATCGCGACTGGCATCCGGATTTGCCGCGCGGGAATTTTGGGCGCCATAATATTTTGTCTTGTCCGGCGCCTCGGTGGAAGGGTGCTCGACCATCACAAATTCCAGCGGCTCCTGCTTTTGAACCGGCGGAAACTTGGGCGCGGGCTGCAACCACGCCAGCCGCGGAAACCGCTGCCACACGCCAAGTTTCTTGCCGGCTTCGTAGCTGCCCCAGACAACCAAATGCAGCGCGAGCGACAACGCCAGCAACAGCGCCAGCCGTCCGGTTTCCCGGCGGTTGAATCGCAGCGATTCGAGTCTGTTGACGGCTTCAGCCATGTCCGCCCAATTTGCCGTAGAAAAACGGGCCGGGCAACTGTCTTTAACGGAAGCGGATCAACATAATCGTGTTCCCAAGCGCGATGTTGATTTTCGCCCAGTGACGCCAGCCATTCCGGCTTGTCGTTCTTGCCGGGCGCGGACAAGCTTTGCGCATGAAAACATTCTTCACTCTCCGGTTTGCGCTCGCATTTTTATTTGCAACGACAGTTCCTTCCCTGCTTGCGCAAACAAGCAAACCGCCCATCGCGCCGACGCAACGTGTTGAGTTGTTCGACGGCAAGAGCCTTTCCGGCTGGACGTTTGTTTCCAAAGACACCAACGCCCCCGCCGCGTCCATCTGGTCGGTGACGAACGGCATCATNNCGCTGCAACGGCGGCTCGACGGCAAACGGGCTGACAGCGGCAAATCCCAAAAGCGTTCCGCACCAGCAGCCGAGTCCGGAAAAATCCGCCGGCGAATGGAATTCCTACGACATCGTTTGCCGCAGCAACACCATTGTCATCCGCGTCAACAGCACGTTGCAGAATGAAATCACCGGAACGTCCATTGATTCCGGCGCGATTGGATTGCAGGCCGAGGGAAAGCCGGTGGAATTCCGAAACATTTTCCTGGAACCTCTGTCAGAGACGGCAAAATGATTTCCACGGAAGCCGCTCCGGTGTAAATCCCGGATCATTTACGCCGACAGCAGCTTCCAAACACGCAGCGTTTCCGTGACTCCCCAGGCCTGCGCGTCGCAGCCGCGCTGCGTGTGCGGCGCGTCGCCGTCCAGAATTTCCGGAATCTGGCCGAGGCAGCCGGCGTTCATGATTTTTTCCGCACTGCCCAGATAACTTTTCGCCGCCGCCACCGCTTCCGGCGAAAAACCCCACGCGCGGGCGAGCGCCTCGCAAAACACCGGGAACGTCCATGTCCACGCCGTGCCATTGTGATACGCCGGCTTGCGGCGTGTGTCCTCGTCGCCTTCGTATTGCGGCCAATAAGGTTCGGCGGGATTGTTGAGCAACTGGCCGTCACGACAAATCGGCAGGGGAACAGAAACCGGCAGCGGCGCGAGCGAGCGCAGCGCGCCCGGCACGACGAGATATTTCCGCGCGGCTTCAACGCAGCGTTTGGCGCGCTCGCCGGTGACGAGACCAAGGCTGACGGCGAGCAAACCATTGCTGCGGAGCGCGTCGTCAGGCGTGGCGTCGCACGCGGTAACGCGCGGCTGGGCCAGCAGCACGTCGGCGAACCAGCCCTTTTCTTCGAGCCAGAACAATTTGTCAAATGAAGCNNCCGGATCCACAGGACTTGAATTTCGACCGGATAACCCTCGCGCGGTGTGCCGGCGGGATGGTTCGTATCCATCCATGTGAAATGGCTTGGACTCCAGATGAGCGCCGAATCCGCGTCCATGCGGATGCCGTTGGGCATGCCATTGGAATAATTTTCCGCGATGCTGTGAAGAGCGGTGTGCAGCGTAGGACAGGCGTCGCGCCTGTCTCTGATTTTTGCATTTGAAGATGGAGACAGGCGCGACGCCTGTCCTACATTGAAAAACTCCTCGCACACCAGCGCAAACCACAGCGGCGCGTCGGACGTGTCGCGGTTGGAAACATCGCTGCCATGTATGGTGTTTGGCAGCGTGCCGTCTTTTTCAAATTGGGCGAAGGTGAGCAGAAGCTGCCTCACCTCGTCAACCAGTCCCGCCGCCAGCAGTCCGCGAGCGCAAATCAGCGAGTCGCGCCCCCAATCCAGAAACCACGGATAACCGGCGATGACCGTCCTGCCTTTGCCGCGCCGGACGACGAATTGTTTTGCGGCGCGTTCGAGTTGCGTTTCAAAACCATTTTCGGAATTTCCGCTTTCCGCTTTCCGCTTTCCGCTTTTTATTTCCTCCTTTTCGGCTGTGAGAACCAGCGTTGCGTTCGCGCCTTTGGCCAGCGGCAGTTCAAACCAGCCGGGGCTGTAAGCGTCGCCGCTGCCGGTCTGGCCGCGGCTTTGTTCAACGGGATGCGGAATGTTCTCGCACCATTCCGGTTGCGGATGATATTCGCCGGCGTCGGTGAAAACGCGAAGCTGCCGGTCTTCGGCGGGCGTGAACTCAAACCCGGAGCTGTTCTGATTTTTGAGTTTTGAATTTTGAATCTCTCTGGTGTTCGATGAAAAATGAAAATCCGCGCCGCCGTTGCGTTTGGTTTCCCAATGAAAATTCCGATCCTCGATGTCGAAGCGCACCGTCAGGCGCACATCGGCAGCGGCGGGCAGTTGTTTGCCGGTCGCACGTCCGGCGCCGGGGCGGCTGAACTGAAGGACCGTCATGTTTTTTCCCTCGACCATTTCGGCGTGCAATTCGATTTCCACCGTGCGGCCGTCGCCGGCGCTGGCGACGAATTGCCAGACCGCCGGCGGACCGGCGTGGAAGGCGGCGAGATTCCTGAAATCCAGCGGAGAGAGAAAGCCGTCGGCATTGACCCAGACGCGGAGGCGTTTGACGAAAATGTGGCGGTCCACCGGAAAATCCGGATTCAAATTGGCGCCGAGGACGCAATCGTATTTGGAATTTACCCGGCCCAAATCCACGCAAATGCGCGCCATGCCGCCGCGGCCGTTGGTCAGCAGGACGAGATCCGAGGACGAAAACGAGGACGAGGACGAAGGGGTGGGCGCGAGAAAACGAATCGCGGCTGAAACTCTTTGCGAAGTCGCGGCGTAACGTTCCAAAATCAATTCTGTTTCCGCCGCCGATCCGCGCGGCGGGAAGCACGCGATGTGACCCTCACCAACGGAAATGGACTGAACATGAATCGTGGCCGCGCTTTCGTCCCGGCTTCGCAACCCGGCGCGGAACGGCGCGGTGTCATGAATCAGCAGCCAATGATCCGGCGGAACGAGCGTGATGCGGCGGCGGTCAATCAACGTCCATTCAACCACCCGGGGAAAGATTCTTCCCGCTTCGACTTCGGGCAGCAAATCGGCGAGCGGGGTTTGGGCATCGCGCGCCGCGAAATCGGCAGCGGCGGCAAGGAAATTCTCGGGCGAGCGTTCAACTTGTTCCGCCAGCCAGCGCCAATCGAGGCCGTCAATGGTTTCGGCGGGAATGATTTTGTTCAGAGACTCCAGCGCCCACGCGGCCTGCGTGTGGGCCCGGCGGTAATCGTCGCCGCTCAAGCCGGCGGGTTTTTCGGCCGGTGCGAGGCAAAACGCCGCGCCGGGCGCGAGCGTGAAAGTGTATTTTTCTTTGTCAGCGGAAATTTCCGGCAGCGGCTGGCCGAGCAAATCAAATTTCAAAGCGGAAAGCGGAAAGCGGAAAGCCGAAACTCCAAGTGCAAGCTCATTTTCCTTTTCAACGTCGGTATTGACCAAAATCAAAACGAAATCTTTGCCCTCGGCGGATTCGCGCAGCAGCGCGTAAATGGGAGAATCGCCCGTACTCAAGCGGGTGAGTTTCGCGCCGTCAAAAAAACACGGATGGCCGGCGAGCAGTTTGTTCAGTTGCGCGAGTTCGGGAATAATGTTGTCGGCGCTGTCCCAGTTCAGGCCGGTGCAGCCGTGGACGAGGATCTTTTCGGTCGCCAGCCATTCGACACCGCAGGCGAAACCGAAGCCACCGTTCGGACTCGTCAGCGCGCACAGGCGGTTTCGCATCTGCGACCACGCGCGGCCTTTTTTGGCAAGCCGGTCGTTGTCATGCGTTTCGGAATAGTGGACGTAGCTGCCGGCGCGTTCGCTCTGGCGGTTGGCGTAGTCGAGATACCACGCGNNCCTTCGGTGAGGAGCGCTTCGGTGGCTTCCCAGGAGCCGCCGAGACCCTCGAGCAGGAAAATCGTTTCCGGAAATTCATCGTGAACGCGGGCGATGATGTATTGCCAGGCAGGCACGGGGATTTTGTAGCCGGCGTCGCAACGAAAGCCGTCCACGCCGCGCCGGCACCAGACCAGGAGCGAATCGGCGATGATGTCCCAAAGCGCGACATCGTGTTGTTCGAGTTCGACGAGGTCTTCCCAAACGGCGCCCCACGCGCCGGGGCTCGCAAATTCGCCATCGGATTTTTTCAGGAAAAACTCCGGGTGATTTTCCTGCAATGCCGAACTCCAGCCGGTGTGATTGACAACGATGTCGAGAAAGACGCGCGCGCCGAGCGAGTGCGCGGCGTAGGTGAGTTCGCAAAACTGGTCCACGCCGGTGGTGCGTTTGTCGAATTCGACCAGTGCCGGATCCACGGCGGTCAAATCAAGTGCGGCATAGGGGCTGCCGAAGCGCCCGAAGCGCGCATAAGTCGTGGGCGTCGGATGCATGGGCAACAGGTGAAGGATGCGGCAGCCGAGCGTTTGAACGATGTGCGGCAACTGGCGTGTCAGGTCCCGGAGCTTGCCGGACGGCGGGATGACGGTGAAATTTTTCGCGTCGAGCGCCTTGATTTGCGCCTTGAGTTTTTCATCGTGCGCGGACGGCAGATTTTTTGTGGGGCCAAAAAGCCGGATGAAGGCGCAATAAATGGTGTTGGCAGTGCGGGCGAAATTGGGATGGACGGAAATTCCCACGTCCGCGCCCTCCGGCCAGTGCTGCCAGTTTTTTTCGTCGAGCAGATAAGCCTTGGCCTTGAAACAGCCGGTTTCGGCGAGCGGCAATTCGATTTCCCACGCGCCGCCATTTTTTTGCATCGGCACGTCGCGCCACGAGGCCCCGGCGGCAGCCGCGCTGCCGGCGTGGGCGGCGATGATTTCGCGCCGTCGGGCGGTGGCGCGGCCGAGGTTGGTGCGGAGCAACGCGCGCCAGCCGGCTCGCTCTGCGCCGGCCTGGAGCGTGAAACGAACGCGGTCGCCGACGAAGCGCAGGAGGCGTTCGCCGGGCATCGGCGTCATGTTCAAATTGGGTTGCACCATTTTGTTCCGGATTGGACTGCCGGATGGCTTTACAATTTCGCAGTTGGCGGCGGAAATCAATGCCGCAAATGCGGACGGTGAATGGAGGATTGCGTTGCAGGCGGCCAGTGCTTAAAATTAGGAGCGGTTTTATGACAACGGCCACGTTAAATCCGGCTGAAGAAGCTCAATTGAAACAGACGATTGAGATGTTCGAGGTCATTGTCCAGTCGCAGCCGAACGACTGCCAGTCGCTGGAAATTCTCAAGGAGGCCTACACCAAGCTGGGACGGGAGCCGGATGTCATCCGGATCTCGAAACGCATTGCCGAGGCTTACACGCAGATGGGACAGCTTTCTTCGGCGATTTTGGAATATGAAACGGTGCTGCAGCGGCAACCCAACGACTCCGACGTGCAGACGGCGCTTCGGCAAATCGAGGACAAGGCGAGCAACTCGGCGGCGAAGTCCGAGGTGGCCGAGCCGGCAGCACTGGCAACGCCGGCCGAAACCAGATTCCGCAAAAAGGCCCACGCGGCGCAGGGGGAAATTGACGACGGCCGCAAGACGATGCACAAGATTTTTGTCGAGAGCAGGGTCATCAGCGCCGGCGATTTTGACCTGTGCTGGCGCACGCCGGATTTGACCGCGGCCCAGCCGGACGTGGCCGAGCCGTTCATCCAGGTGCTGGGCGACAAGGGGCTTTTTGCCGTGGACAAATCGCTCAAGCTGCTCGCCGACAAATCGCGCACGGGCTTTCTGCCATTCGACCGTTACGACGTGGACATGGATTTATTGCGCGGTTTCCCGGCGGAGTTGTGTCGGCGCTGGTGCGTGGCGCCCTTTGACCGGATGAGCAAATCCGTTTTGGTGGCGACGGCCAATCCGTTCAACCAGCAGGCGGCGAAGGAACTGGCCGAGGCCACTTCCCACCGGCTGCTGTGGTATTTGACGACGCCCCCGGAGTTGATCCAAACGATTCGCAAAGCCTTCCGTTGAGCCATGGCCAAAGTCAAATCATTCGGAGAACGCATCGCCGACGCGCTCGTCGAGGACGGCCTGTTGAGCGCNNAGCAGGACCTGGCCGTGTGCATGGGACGCGTGCTCAACGTCCCGCCCATCAACCTCGCGCGCCTCGGCATCCCGGAGGAAATCGCCGACCTGCTGCCGCGCGAAACCGAGTATAACCACAAAGTGGTTCCCGTCGCCCGGCTGGAAAATAAATTATTTCTGGCCATGGCCGACCCGCTCAATGTCCTCGCCCTCGACGACGTCAAGCGCATCACCAAACTCGAAATTGCCCCGCTGATCGCGTCCGAAAAGGCCATCGCGGACAAACTCGCCGCCATTGATTCCGCCAAGGGCGGCGGTTCAATGGAAGACATCATTTCGGACGCGGCGAAACAGGAGGCTGAAGGCGATACCGTCGAAGCTGTCAAAGAAGCCGTCGAAGAAGTCAACCTCGACAAGCTCGCCGCCTCCAGCGAGGAGGCTCCCGTCATCAAGCTCGCCAATCTGATCATCGTCCAGGCCATCAAAGACCGCGCCAGCGACATTCACCTGGAACCGTTTGAGAAAAACATGCGGCTGCGTTACCGCGTGGACGGCATGCTGCTTGACGCGACGCCGCCGCCCAAGCAGATGCAACTGGCGCTCGCCTCGCGCTTCAAAATCATGAGCAGCCTCGACATCGCCGAGCGGCGCCTGCCGCAGGACGGGCGCATGCGGGTCAAGGTTGGCGGCAAGGACTACGACCTGCGTGTATCCGTGCTGCCCACGGTTCACGGCGAAAAAATCGTGCTCCGCGTGCTCGACAAATCGAACCTTTCCGCCAGCATTGACAAACTCGGACTGGACCCCGACACCTTCAAGCAGTTCAAAGCCGCCATTGACGCCCCGCACGGATTGATTCTCGTCACCGGCCCGACCGGCTCCGGCAAAACCACGACGCTTTATTCCGCGCTCAACGAGTTGAACAGCCCGCAATGGAACATCGTCACCGTTGAAGACCCGGTGGAATTTCAGGTTCCCGGCATCAACCAGGTGCCGACCAAAAAAGACATCGGCCTCACCTTCGCCAACGCGCTCCGCTCCATTTTGCGCCAGGACCCGGACATCA
>PLZL01000156.1 GCA_003152145.1 Limisphaerales bacterium | reverse complement strand
TGCCGTCAATCTCGTAAGGCAACTGCCGGCGCAGGTCGCGGTCTTCGTCGTAATGTGCAACGATTTTGTCCGCGTAAACTTTCAGAACCTCTGCGATGCCGTCGCAAACCCACCAGAGTTTTTGCGTGGGCAAACCGAACTTGGCGAGCGCTTCAAGCATTTCGGAATGCTTTTTGAATTCGATGCCTTCCACTTTGCCGACCGCATAAAACACGGCACGGATGGGGCGTTGAGCGACGAGCTTCGGGTCAAGCTGCTTGAGCGTGCCGGCGGTGGCGTTGCGGGCGTTGGGAAAAGGCTTTTCACCAGCGGCCTCAAGCTTTTTATTGATCGCTTCGAAATCCTTGATGGCCATGTAAGCTTCGCCACGAACTTCCAATAACATAGGACAGGCTTCCAGCCTGTCTCCATCTTCAAATAAATTTTTCCCTTTTGATTTAGAGACAGGCGCGACGCCTGTCCTACGCAATTCCAACGGAATCGAGCGGACGGTTTTAAGATTGGCGGTGATGTCGTCGCCTTCCGTGCCATCGCCGCGCGTGACGCCGAGCGCAAGCTTGCCGTGGCGGTAATGAACACCGATGGACACGCCGTCCACTTTCGGCTCGATGATGTATTGAATTATGTCACGGCCAAGATGCTTGCGAATCGTCGCATCAAACGCATGAAGTTCAGTCGAAGTGTTTTCGTCCTGGGCGCGGTTGCGTTTGTCGCGGTCAGGTTCTTCATCCTTGGTCGGATGATCGCTGGCCTCGACCTTGTCGAGCGAGAGCATCGGCACGAGGTGTTTGACACGGGCAAACTTTTCGCTCGGCGCGCCGCCGACGCGCTGNNTGACGGCCTTCGACGTAGTAAGCGCGGTCGTGCCGGCGGATTTCGTTGGCGAGTTGCGCGTGGCGTTTTTTTGCTTCTTTGAATGTCACGCCGGAAGATTAACGCACCGGGCAGGAATGAAAAACCTTTTTGACCGGATGGCGATGCGGTTCTACGCTATTGTCGTGCGCGGAAATCTGGCCAAGGCATTCGAGCTGGCGAACACGCAGGTGTTTCGCCGCGCGGCGCGGCCTAAATACTACACGGATTTTCTCGGACGAAAACTGTTCCTCTTTTTGCTGACCGTGCAAGGGCTGGGCGCATTTGCGCTCATCACGCTGGGCGTCATCCTGAAAAAATCCGGCGCGGCAAAAAATGTGATTCGTCCGCGCATCCGGCAGGAAATCGCGCGGGCGGGCGTGGCGTTGCTGCCGATGTTTCTGTTCGTGGCGCTGGCGCTGGGATTCCTCGTCATCGGCCAAACCGTCTCGGCCCTGGCGAGTGTCGGCGCGACCAAATATATCGGTTCGACGATGGTCATCGTGGTCGTCCGCGAACTGGGGCCGTTGCTGGCAGCGATGCTGGTGCTGGCGCGCGTCGGCACGGCGCATGTGATTGAACTCGGCACCGCGCGTGCGCTGGGCGAGGTGGAAGCGTTGGAGGCGCTGGGCATTGACCCGGTGCATTATCTCATCGTGCCGCGCGTGATCGGCATGGCGCTGGGCGTTTTTTCGTTGACGGTCTATTTGATCATCGGCGCGCTGGCGAGCGGCTATCTGTTCGCGTTTTTGCAGGACGTGCCGTTGACGCCGGGCGATTATTTCAAACAAATCACCGAGTCGTTAAGCTGGCTGGACTTTGCATTGCTCGCGCTGAAGACGATCGGGTTCGGATTTTTCATCGCAATTGTGACCTGCTATCACGGACTGGCACAACCGCTGCGGTTGGAGGAAGTCTCGCGCGTGGCGGTGCGCGCGGTGACGCAAGGCGTCATCGTGTGCGTGCTGATTGACGCGCTGTTCATCGTGCTTTATCTCGTGGCATGAGCGAGAACCAACACATCCCGGCCATCGAAATGCGCGGCGTCAGCGTCGGCGCGATGCGCGATGCTTCGTTCACCGTTGTCGAGGACGTGGACTGGACGGTGGGGCCGGGGGAATTCTGGGTGATCGCCGGCCAGCAGCATTCCGGCAAAAGCGATTTCTTGATGATGGCGGCCGGGCTGATGCCGCCGGTGAATGGCAGCTACAAATTTTTTGGGACGGAAGTGGAGATGTTTGACGAAGCGCGGCTCGCTGACCGGTTGCGATTGGGATTTGTCTTCGAAAACGGCCAGTTATTCAATCAACTGACGATTGCGGAAAATATCGCGCTGCCGCTACGCTACCACAAAAACCTTGCCGCCGCGGAAACAGGGCGCGGCGTGGAAGGGCTGCTGGAACTGATGGAACTCGCGCCGCTGGCCGACGTGACGCCCGCGAATGTAAGCGCCAACTGGCTGCAGCGCGCGGCGCTGGCACGGGCGCTGGCGCTGAAACCGGAAGTGCTGCTGCTGGACAATCCGTTCGGCGAACTTGACGCGCGCCATGGGCAATGGTGGCTGCGGTTTTTGGATCAGCTTTCGCGTGGACATGAACATTTCGGCAGCAAGCCGATGACGATTGTTGCGACTGCCGATGATTTGCGTCCCTGGCAGAACACGCGGCGGAAATTTGCATTGCTGCGCGACAAAAAATTCATTCCGCTCGGTGCTTGGAACGAAGTTGAAATGGCGAACGATCCAATCGTAAAAGATTTGCTGGCCATCCAAGTTGAGACGACAATCTAAAAACATGGCACTGCAAGATTTGACCCCGCAACTGCGCACGCGCTTGAGCCGCATGGAGCGCGCGGTCGGCTGGTTTGTTTTTCTGGCGACGGCGCTGCTGCTGTTCGGCTTCGGCTATTACATTTACCACACGGCGGAGCGCAAGGGCTGGTTCAAAATCAAGGCGCCGTTTCACGTCTTTGTCCAAAGCTCGGCGGGTTTGAACGTCGGCGATCCGGTTTATATGATGGGGTTTCCAGTGGGGCAAATCACCGGGATTCAAGCGATGCCGCCGGGCGACAAACGCAATGTCCGCGTGGACTTTGAAATTCGTGCTGACAATAACGCTGATTACTTCCGTTACATCTGGCGTGACGGTTCGTATGTGAAGGTGAACGCGGCGGATTTTCTCGGCAAGCGCCTGCTTGAAATCACGCGCGGCACGAACGGCCCGGCGATTGTCGTCACGCAACCGGGCGTCTGGAAAACCATCCCGGAACTGGAACAGCTTGTCGCTGTTCAAACCAACCGCTGGCAGCTTTATCAGGACGTGCTCGACGCGAATTCCAACATTGTCCTCGGCGCTTACACCATGCTGGACGCGGCCAATTTGTCGGTGCTGGCGGGAATGAATCTCGAAACCAATTCCGTTTTCGTCTATGACAACACCGTCAATAAAAATCGCATCGTGGCATCGTGGGACAACCGGGTGCGTCGTTACGTCAATTTCACGCCCGACCGTGACTCCGCCTGGCTGCGCGCCGTCGAGACACCGCCGATTTCCGACCAGTTGCAGGCAATGGTTTTGCAGGTGCAGCAGGCCGTGCCGAACATTCTTGCGTTGACCAACAAAATCGCCGCCGTGCTGGACAACGCGGCCAATGCGACTTCAAACCTGAACGCCTCCATCATCGCCGTGCAGCCGATGCTCACAAACTTCGCCGTCATCAGCGGACAATTGCGCGAGCCCGGTGGACTCGGCGTCTGGGCGCTCGGCACCAACGGGCAGGAACAGTTGGAAGGGGCTTTGACAAATGTGAATTCGCTTTTGGCGAACACGGACACGAATTTGACCGCGATTCTCATCCAACTTGCCGACATCACGAGCAACTTGAACGCGCAGGTGCAGGCAAATACAAACATGCTGGGCGGGATTTCCAAGACCGTGATGGACGCCGACGATCTGGTTCAGGGTTTGAAACGGCACTGGCTCCTGCGCTCGGCGTTCAAGAACGAAAATGCGGCGGCAAAAACCAACACGCCGCCGCCCGATTTGCGTTCGCCGCGAATGCGTTGAACCGTAGGACAGGCGTCGCGCCTGTCTCAAACTTCTTGATCAAAAAATGGAGACAGGCGCGACGCCTGTCCTACACTTGGCTTTTCCTGAACCAGTCCGCAAATACCTTGATGCCTTGCTCGAATTTCACCTGTGGTTTGTAGCCGAGCTTCGCGCGCGCCTTGGAAATGTCCGCGAACGTGACGGGCACGTCACCGGGCTGCAGAGGCTGGCGGTTAATCACCGCCTTTTTGCCCAGCGCCGCTTCGAGCAATTCAATCATCCGGCTCAGCGAAACCGTCTGCGATTCGCCGAGGTTGAAAATCTCGTAGCCGAATTCTTTTTTCGTGCAGGCGATGATGCCGTCCAGCGCGTCCGAAACAAAAGTATAATCGCGCGCCGCGCTGCCGTCGCCGAAAACGGGAATCGGCTTTCCCGCCGACGTCAGCATCGCGAACTTGTAAATCGCGAGGTCGGGCCGCTGGCGCGGGCCATAAACGGTGAAGAACCGCAGCATCACCACGTCCATTTTGTAGATGTGATGCCAGACGTGGCCGAGCGCCTCGCACGCCAGCTTGCTTGCGGCATAGGGCGAAATCGCGGAAAAAATCGGATCGCTCTCGCTGAACGGCACCTTGGAATTCAAGCCATAAACCGACGACGACGACGCGATGGTGATTTTCTTCACGCCGGTCTTGCGCGCCGCTTCGAGCACATTGACCGTGCCCTCAACGTTGACGCGCTGGTAGAGCGCCGGATCGGCAAGGCTCGGGCGCACCCCCGCGCGCGCGGCGAGGTGGATGACCTGATCGAACTTGACCGAGGAAAAAATCCCGTCGAGCGCGGCGCGATCAGTGATGTCGCCCTGGACAAATTCAAACGGCTTGGCTCGCCCCGTGGAATGGGCCGGGCTACCGACCGTTGCGTTTTGAGACGAATTATTCCACGGGGCGAGCG
>PLZL01000152.1:8755-16315 GCA_003152145.1 Limisphaerales bacterium | reverse complement strand
ATCCAGCGCGGCACGGTTTCCTCGACCGTCACGCCGCAAATCACGCGCGTGTTGCCCCATTCGATGAGCGTGGAGCCGGTCGCGTTCGGCGCGATGTTGTTTTGAAAACGGATTGGCCGAAGTTGATTTGTGGAGCGCCCATCGGCGCGGATGGATGAATCTGGCATAAAACGCTGAAATGGTAACTGGCCGGACGCTGAACAGCAAATCGTGAATAGCCGGAACGTCTCGATGATTCAATGCTTTAACGCTTCAATTTCCGAAAACAAATTCTCTAGGCTGTTCAACGGTGCATTCGTCTTCGGCTGCAAAATCAAACGCAGGTAGTCTACGGCATCGGGAATGCTGCGGATGGACTTGGGCAGGATCGCCCCGGCAGCGTTGGCGTGTCCGCCGCCTTGGAATTTTTCAGCCACTTTGAGCGCCTCGCCGTTGCGGCTGCGAAAGCTGGCAAAAACGGCGTTCCCCCGCCGGAACAACGTCACCAGCGCCGGATATTTTACGGCCTGCTCCTCCAGCAGTCGGTGAACGACCAGATTATTGTTGCCGACCACGGTGTCCACGTAGCCGACCGTCGGACTGATTTCCGTCACGTTCGATTTGCTCCACTCGAAGCCGAGCGGGTTTTCGATGCGGCGTTTGACGGCCATGACTTCCAGCAAGGGATGATCCAGCAGCTTTTCAATCTCGCCGCCAATGAGCGTGTGCAGGTTCCAGAACTGGTAAATTTTCACAAGATTCGCGTAATCCGTGGCGAGGATGAAATCCGGGTCGTCCTCCAAAAATAAATCGGCGACGTTGTTCAGATGCACGAGCCGGTCCAGTGCGGGGGATTGGATTCCGTTTTCCCTGCAAAGTTCGTAGCAGAGCAGCCCGGCGGACTTGTTCACGTCGTGGATGAGCGAGGCGTATTTCGGCGCGGCTTCAGTGACGTGGTGGTCAATGACGACCCATTCCGACTTGTCGAGGCGCGGCTCAAAGGTGAAGTCTGTCACCCAGCCGGCCCTTTCACGCGGGTCGCGCTGTTTCCACTGGTTGTAATGATAGGCTTCGAGCGGCACGTCCGCGCCGAATAGCTTTTTAGCGAGCCGTTGCAGCAAAACGCCGGCGAGCAGGCCGTCGAGGTCGCTTTCGTGCGTGATGATGATTTCCGGCTTCGGCAACTCCGTCATGTGGCAAGGATAATCCGGTGGGCGGCGGATGGCCAGCAGGGAATTTAAGGTGAGGTGCCGAATTTGCTAACCACGGTCATTTTCGGCAATGAAACGACTGACAACATCCGGAGCTGCTTGGTCCCGGAGGTGAATTGGAAAAACGTGAAAAGCAGGAACGTTGGGAATAATTTCATGGACAATAAAGGAAGTTTTGGCATATCTGACCCGGCAAATCCAACTGCAAAAAATGCCCACCTGTCCAATGAAAAATTTTTACCCGGTTTGCGCTATCGTCATTTTGCTGGCGGGCTGTGCCAGTCCCTCGCCATCGGGCCAAACTGCCGCTTCGCTTCCACCGCCGGACGAAGTCGCCGCGAAGCCGCTTTACCGCGACCCGATCATGGACGGCGCGACCGACCCGACCATCATCTGGAGTTCCAAGGACAAGAAATGGTATATGTTCTACACCAGCCGCCGCGCCAACGTGCCGGGATTGCCGGGCGGGGTGGCGTGGGTGCATGGCACGCCCATCGGCATCGCGGCTTCGGACGACGGCGCGACGTGGAAATATCTCCGCGACGCGAACATCGATTATAAAGACGCGGTTGCCGACAAAACTTACTGGGCCCCCGCCGTGGTTGAACACAAAGGCCTCTTCCACATGTATCTCGTCTATGTTCCGGGAATTTTTGACAACTGGAGTCACCCGCGCTACATCATCCATCTCACGAGCAAGAATTTGGTCAACTGGCATTATGAATCCACACTGCCGCTCTCGCATCCCAAGGTGATTGACGCCGGCGTGCTGCACCTGCCCGACGGCAACTGGCGTTTGTGGTATAAGGACGAAGCCACCGGCTCCTCGTGCAATTACGCAGACAGCACCGACCTCTATCATTGGACGGACCACGGCAGGGTGCCGGGCCTTTCCGATCGCGGCGGCGAAGCCCCGGTCGCCTTCCATTGGCAGGGCCATTACTGGCTGTTCCGCGACATCGGAAGGGGACTCGCGCTGTATCGCTCTGACAACGCGATGGACTGGACGCGCGTGGGCACGCTGCTCGCAGACCGCGGCACAGGCCCCGACGATACCGGCGTGGGCCACCATTCGGAGATCATCCTCTCCGGCGACCGCGCCTACATGTTCTATTTCGTGCACCCCGGCACCAGCGCCACGCCCGGCGGTCCCCCCGACGGAAGGCGCAGCAGCGTCCAAGTCGTCGAACTGAAATACGACGCCGCGAACAACGTCCTTACTGCCGACCGTGACAGCCCGACGATGATCCATTTGCAGCCGCCGAAAGACCCGGAAACACAGTCCAAATTCAATTGAACCGGATACTGAATCCGCCATTCTTAATTCGACCTTCGGAATTCGGATTCCATTTGTCTCAAGAGAAGAAAACAAGCCCCGGCCGGGTGGGATGATCCGCCGGTCGGGACTGGAACAATGAAGCCGCGTGTAGAAGCTGTAGCGTTAAACCATCCCAATGGATGTGGTTTCGCAATTGCCATGCCAAACCGGATTCCCCGCATTTTCCTTAAATATCAGCCAAGTTCGACCACGGCATTCAATTTGTGGTGACGGTTATTGTCCCCGTGGTTGTTTATTCCGCCTGCATCCAATTCCGGCGCGACCAGCCACGAAATCTTTCGCCTTCGTTTCACTTCACCGATACCAGTTTTATGGTCATGACCTGGTTCATCCGGTTCGTGAGGCTTTGCGTCTGACCGGCGGCGGCGCGGTTGCCGTCCGGATTCACGGGCAGGTTCATGATCATGTTCATGTCCTGATTCATGGTGGTATCAATGGTTATTCCCAGTTCCGGGTCGAACCAGGAGACACCCGAAGAATTGCCGCCTGTAATGGATATGCTCATCCCGGCCGGACTTGCATTGGTATCGGGCGTGGATTTTGATGGTCCCTTCGAACTCGAGGCGGGCGCAATTGCGTTTTCCGTGCATTTCCCAGCTTTTAAAGTTGAAATCGTAATTCAATACGAAGGTGCCCATCATGCCCATTGGGAATTCGATCTGAACCGGCCAGGTGTCGCCCGGTTGCACCGCCTTGGTGGGCATATAACGGTTTGCGCTCATCAACTGCTTGAAATAACCCTCGCTAAACACGCTCTTGAGGGGTGCCAGCTCGGCCGGCGACGCGCCGGTGGACAACCGGTTCATCATTTCATCAATGCCTTCGACGCGCTGGATCCCGTTGGTGGCATCAAGGTAAAACCGGATTTTGGAGCCGACGATTTTTCCGAATATGCCGGCCACCGGATCCGGCTTGTCCGCCGCTGATTTCTTGGTAGAATCATATTCCAGCATCGTCTTGTCGCCCATCTTCACCCCCATCCGGGCGCTTAGAAAATCCATCTCCACTTCATGGCCACCGTCGGGGGTGGCCTGCAATACCGTAAGCGCGTATTCCTGACCCATGGTTGTGTCCTGCTTCATGGGCGCGGGCTGGCCCGGAATGGAGATTTCTGAACTCTGCTTCATGTCCATGTCCTGCACGATGCGTTCGCCCTGCGGCCATTTCAATTTCAACTCGACCGGGCCGCTGGGAGGCGTGAAGGTGGAGGGCTCGGCCAGTTTGCCGGATTTGTTGCACCCTACCCACGGAAGGCTCAATGTCAGCGCGGCGCCGATCAGGACAAGATTTTTTTCATGGTTGTTTTTTCCAATTAACTTGAAAGCAAGTCTAATCGCCCGCTGGTCCCGGGTGAATTACAAAAGCAGGGAATAATTGTAAGCGTTCCAGCTTTCCGGTGTCACTCCACGCAACGGAAGAACAACTGATTCCGGCGCGACAAGATGCGTAATCCTTGGTAAAACCAGACACACCATGTTTCTCCGCGCATTCATCGTCTGGCTCTTGATTGCGGTGGCGGAAGTGCTTCACGGTTTTCTACGCGTGCGCCTGCTGAATCGCCGGGTGGGTGACCGGCGGGCGCGACAGATTGGCGTTTTCAGCGGTTCGGCCATCATCCTGGCCATCGCATGGGTCGCCGCGCCTTGGATCGGAGCAAACACGGTGAGGCAACTGTTCGGCGTTGGTTCGTTCTGGCTGATGCTGATGCTCGCTTTTGACATGGGGTTTGGCCGTTTCGTCTTCCATGCGCCATGGGAGCGGATCTTGTCCGAGTTCGATGTGCGGCGGGGAGGTTTGCTTGGATTCGGGATGCTGTTCGTGTTCTTTGCGTCGTTGCTGGCTGCCATATTGAGAGGGCTGATTTAAATCAGACCGGAGAGAACCTCCGCGCCATTTTGCCATTGCCAAAAATCTCTTTGAAATCCGGTGTGTTTCCCGCTACAATTCACGCTCGCTTTGGGTTATGAATTCTAAAGTCTGAGTTCCACAATCCGCATTTGAATGAAACGCACGCATCATTGCAACGAACTGCGCCCCGCTCACATCGGGCAGATGGTTATTTTGAACGGTTGGGTCCACTCGCGCCGCGACCTCGGCGGGCTCATCTTCATTGATGTCCGCGATCGCGAGGGCCGCACGCAAACGGTCTTCGATCCGTCCGATTCGCCAAAGGAACTGTTTGAGCGCGCCGCCGCACTTCGCAGCGAATGTGTCGTCAGCGTCACCGGCAAGGTCCGTCAGCGTCCGGAAGGCACGAACAATCCCAAAATTCCCACCGGCGAAGTCGAGGTGATGGTGAAGGAGCTTGAAGTGCTCAATGTCGCCGACGTCCTGCCCTTTCCGGTGGACGACCCGGAGGCCGCGGGCAAGGTGAACGAGGAGTTGCGCCTGAAATACCGCTATCTTGATTTGCGCCGGCCGGAAATGGCGCGCAACCTCCGCCTCCGCAGCAAGGTGGCCATCGCCACACGGCAATTCCTGGACGAGCAGGGTTTTCTCGAAGTCGAAACGCCGACGCTCTTCAAATCCACGCCCGAGGGTGCGCGGGAATTTCTCGTGCCGAGCCGCGTCAATCCCGGCCAGTTCTACGCTTTGCCGCAGTCGCCGCAGCAGTTCAAGCAAATACTCATGGTCGGCGGCGTCGAAAAATATTTCCAGCTCGCGCGCTGTTACCGCGACGAGGATTTGCGCGCCGACCGACAGCCGGAGTTCACGCAGATTGACATCGAGATGAGTTTCATCGAGCGCGAGGATATTTACGCGCTCATCGAAGGTTTGTTGAAGCGCGTCTGGAAAACCGCGCTGAACCTTGACGTGCCCACGCCGTTCAAGCGCATCACTTTCGCGGAGGCGCTCAACCGCTACGGCATTGACAAACCCGACACGCGCTTTGCGATGGAGCTGGCGGATTTCACCGAGGAATTCCGCGCCAGCAAATTCAAGGTTTTCAGCGGCGCGGTCGCCGGCGGCGGCGTGGTGAAGGCGCTGAACGCGAAAGGTCTCGCCGGAGCGACGCAGGGCCAGATTGAGACGATGACCGAATACGCGCAGAGTTTGGGCGCCAAAGGCCTCGCGTTCATCAAGGTCGAAGGCGGCGAATGGAAATCGCCCATCGTGAAATTTTTCAACGATGCGGAAATGGCCGCGCTCGCGTCGAAATTGAAAATCGAGGAAGGCGATTTGATTTTGTTCGCCGCCGACCAATGGCTGAACGCGTGCGAAATCCTCGGCAAGATTCGTCTTTACTGCGCCGATGTTTTGAAAGGGCAGGGGAAGCTGACGATTGATCCAAACCGTTTTGATTTCCTCTGGGTCGTGGATTTCCCGCTGCTCTCATTCGACAAGGAACAGAACCGCTGGTATTCGAGCCATCATCCATTCACCGCGCCGGTGGCCGGGGACATTGCCTTGCTCAAGACCGATCCAAAGAAAGTGCGCGGCCAGCATTACGACGTGGTGGTGAACGGCGTCGAACTCGGCGGCGGCTCCATCCGCATCCACCAGCCAGACGTGCAGAAGACGGTGTTCGAGGAAGTGCTGCAAATTCCGCCAGACGAAACCAAGCTGCGTTTCGGTTATATGCTAGAAGCGTTCCGTTACGGCGCACCGCCGCACGGTGGCATTGCACTCGGCTTTGACCGGCTTTGTGCGATTCTCTGTGGCACGCCGAGCATCCGTGACGTGATCGCCTTCCCGAAGACCGCGAAAGGCACGGACTTGATGACGGAATCTCCCAGCACCGTCGAGCCGAAGCAACTGCGGGATTTGCATATCGAGTTGAAAGTGGGGAAGAAGGAATAGCCATGAGGATTGGTCAGCCACCCATTTTCCAATGCCAGCAACGCGACAGGAATAAGAGGTCTGTTATCCAACACTTATGACGCGCAGAATCCAAATGGTTTTCGCCGGGCACGTTTCAAAAACGGTGCTGCTGACAAGGCTTCTGCCCTTCAGCATCGCATCGTTTTTCGGCACCGTGATCGTGGCCGCATTTTTCTTCCCCGTGCCCTATGATTGGAGCGTGCGTGCCATGTCGAACCTCGCCTCGCCGCGTGATAACCCGAGCGCCTACTGGCTTCCATGCCTCGGCCTCGCGACGTCGGCGGTGCTGGCATTGCCCTTCGCCGGTTATGTCGAGCAACGCCTGCGCGGCATCACGCCTCGCCTTGCGCGCACTGCTGGCGTGGCGTTTGCCCTTGCTTGCGTCTTGTTGCTGCTCACAGGCATTGTGCCGCAACAGGTGCTACCGGTGTTTGGCTGGCATCGAATGCACGAATTTCTCGCGCGTAGCTCGGCGGCGGCCTTCTTCACCGGAATGCTCTGCTGCTGCGTCTGCGCGCTTAGGGACCGGTTCCGAGTTTTTGGCGGACAACGATCGCTGGGCAACGCATTGTCGTGTTACTGGGGATGGGTTACACTGCTGCCGGTCGGTTGCGCGGCAATCATTGGAGCCTTGCAATTCCTCAGTCACCAGGCGGATCAAGCATGGGCCGAACAAGCCCGCCAGTCTTTTCGGCACACAATCATGTGGCACCTTGCTTTTTGGGAATGGATCGGTTCGGTGATATTCTTCATGTTCATGGTGGTCACCGTGCTGTTGCTGCCCGAAGGAATCAAAGCTCCCGCCGTCCTTCCCGTGCGCGTGCAGTCGGGACGGTTCATAGCCCAAAGTGACGGGGAAAAGCGGACGCTGGGCGGTTGAGACTTGTCGAAATTTAAAAAGCTTCTCATTGGCCTGTGATGTAAAGAGGAGAAGTTGCGTCTTGCGGTTGGTTCCTTCATGGAAAAGGGAAATCGTGATTCGAGACTGCGGCACGCCGAGCAGCCGTGACATGATTGCCTTCCCCAAGACTCCCCAGGGCACGGACTTGATGACGGATTCTCCCAGCAACGTCGAGCGAAGCAACTGCGGGATTTGCATATTGGAGTGAAGGCCGCGAAGAAGGAATAGGAACGTCCGCTGGTTTTCCCCGGCTGCGGATTCATCTTGCCGGATTCCGCCAATCTTCATATAACCGTGGTGCACGGTTA
>PLZL01000152.1:0-8703 GCA_003152145.1 Limisphaerales bacterium | reverse complement strand
CCATCGGGGCCATCACCACCTTGAAACGCGGCGAAGACATCCAGCTTTGTGAAAATTGCGGACGGTATCTTTATCTGCCGGACACCACGGAAGCGGAAATTCCGCCGCCTGCCGCGCCTCCGAAGCGGGCAAGAAAAGCTCGCGAATCAAAACGCGGCCTGCGTCCCGTTTGAGCAGGATTTACTCCTGCGTGAAATAGCTCAAGTTCTCCAGTTCGATGGCGAGATTCACGTTGTTGACCATGACCCTTTCGGGCACGGAAAGCACAATCGGCGAAAAATTCAAAATTCCCGTGATGCCGGCCTGGACGAGCCGGTTCGCCACTTCCTGCGCGGCGGCGGCGGGCACGGTGAGAACCGCCATTTTGACATTCTGTCGTTTGACGAAAGGGGACAGTTCGTCCATGCCGTAAATCGGCTGTTTGATTTCCTTCTCGCGCTTGCGCTGCGGCTCGGCGTCGAACGCGGCGATAATTTCAAATCCCTCCCTTTCAAATCCGCGATACGACAGCAACGCCAGCCCCATGTGCCCCGCGCCGACGAGAATGACCGGCTGCAGCCGCGACGTGCCGAGTTCGTCGGCGATCTTGTTGGAAAGCTCCGCGACGTCGTAACCCAGGCCGCGCGTGCCGAACGTGCCGAAACAGGCGAGGTCTTTGCGGAGTTGCGTGGATTTCACGCCGGCGGCCTTCGCGAGCGCCTCGCTGGAAACCGTGCCGATGCCGTTCTCACGCAGCCGCGCGAGGCAGCGCAAATAGATGGAGAGACGATAAATCGTCTTGCGCGGGATTTCCGTCCTTCCGTTCTTTTTCAAGCCGCCGCGAAGTTAATCAAGCCGCCGCGGCGAAGCAAGTATGTTTGCTAATCTTAATTACAACTTCACTTATTGCAGCAACAGCCGGAAGAACCAATGGTCCGGGGCCTGCCGGTTGATGGTCTGGCTGATGTTGGTGGCCGTGGCGAACGGGCCGTTGGTGCTTAAGTCGGACCAGTTGATCAGGTTGGTGGAGGCCTGGAGAAAGCAAGTTTTTGCCGCTGTCGTCGTGAAGGTAAGCAGCAAGTAGTTCGCGTAGGCGGTAAGGCTCAGATATCCCGGAGCGCCGGTCGGGACTCCGAGTAAATATGAACCGTATTCGTAAGCGCCCATGTCTGGGCCGTCGCCGAAGGGGCGGACGAAGCCGCGCTGGTCGGTGCCGGGAAGGCCGGCGCTGTCGCCAAAATCAATTGCCGGACTGCTGGCGAGAAGGGCCATACACAAGGTTGGTCCGCCATAATCGCCCAGCGGAGCAAGTTTTGGATCGGTGTAGTTGTAGCTCGCGCCGCCAAACAGACTCGCCGAGCCGTCGGAACTGATATTGAACCCGTCGTCGGTGATGACGCCGTAGGCATTTCCGTTTGTGCCGCCGTAGGCGATGAGGGAATTGTGCAAACGCAGCGTGCCGTTCGTGTTGGCTACTTGCGCGCCGGCCGCAAATCCGTTCGTTCCAGAAAATCCGGCTCCACTGGCGATGCAATAATTGCTGGCAATGGTGACATTCATCAGGATTGAAGTGGCGTTTGTAGAGTTGAAAATGCCGCCGCCCAGCGCATTTCCATTAACCCCTTGAAAGAGGCGGCCACTGCCGGCAATGGCGGAATTGAGTGCGATGGTGCAATTCGTGGCAACAAGCTGTGATGCATTATAAATTCCTCCGCCCAGCGCGTCCCCACCGGGGCCAGGGCCCAGATAATTTTGTCCAAGCATGCCTTGAACAATATTGGAATAGATGGAACAGCGGTTAAACACAGCGGAACCCAAGTTGTAAACTGCGCCGCCCCAGCATTGGGGAGGAGAACCAATGTTTCCGCCGCCGGAATACGCCTGATTGCCGGAGAAACTGCTGTCCTTGGCCGTCATCGCCGCGGCACAATATACGGCCCCGCCAAATCCGGGAGCCGAGTAATGAAAATGATTGCCTCCGACTGCAGCATTGCCAATGAACTGGCAGTGATCGATTGTAAGAATACCACCATTGACAGCAAGCGCGCCCCCAAAACCCGGCTGCCCGGAATTACCATCACTGGAACCCAGAGCCAGGTTACCCGCAAATACACTATTGCTGATGAGCAGAGAGCCGGATGCTTGAAACGCAGCGCCACCGAGACTGCTGCTTGATCCATCGGAATAACATTCATTGCCGCTGACATTGCAGCTCACGATTGTCAAAGTTCCGTTTATGTTGTAAATGGCCCCTCCGTAACTTGCCCCACCACTCAGGGATACGAAGTAACCGCCTATGGACATGGTTGTGTTGTTGGAAATTGAAGACCCGAACAATGAAACGGTGCCGCCATTGTTGAAAATGGCACCGCCGCGAGCAAGAGCAACGACGTTGAAAGAGTAGTTGTATTTTGCAGCGAGATTGTTCGTCAAGAGGCAGCCGGTCAAAGTCACCGTGCCGCCGTTATTATAAATCGCCCCGGCATCGGCGGTTGGGTCCAGCGTTCCATTGGTGACGCTGAAATTTCCATTGGCCAAGGTCAGATTGGTCATGGAGAGCGTCGCGCCCGGAGCGACAGTAAACAAACGGACCGCATTGCCGCCGCTGATGGTCGCCGAGACGTTCCTGCCATCCAGGATGACATTGTTGTTGATGTTGATGGTGCTGGCGAGGGTGACCGTGCCGTTGAATCCGAGGCTGACCCAGCCCCCGATATTGATGGCGGCGCGCAGGCCCGCTTCATCCGGCGAATTGACCACGTTGGTCGTCCCGATTGAATTGGTGATCGCGAGCGCCACCACGGAACTCGTGGCGCTGCCATAGTTGTTGGTGGCGACAATCCAATAATTCCCGGCATTGGCCGATTGGACATTCGTCAACGTCAGCGTAGTCAGCGTAGTGTTGGTTGCACTGGTCACCGAACCACCGCTGAAGAACCATTGGTATTTCAACGGCGCATTGCCCACGGCGTGTGATGTGAAACTTACCGTGCTGCCTGCGACATTGGTCACACCAGCCGGCTGCGTGTCAAACGCCGGCAACTGGGCGAACGTTCCCGTCAACGAATTGTTCGTGTTCATCGTGATGAACAGCGGATTCGCATTTCCATTTGTGCTGCCCGACCATGCCGTAAACACCCAGCCGGTTGCCGGCGTTGCCGTCACCGTCACAGCGGTGTTGCTCGCATAAACTCCGCCGGGTGGATTCAACGCAATCGTCCCCTGGCCGTTGGTGGCCAGCGTCAGCGTGTAGGAAGGAAGTTGCTGAAAAGTCGCGGTGATGACCTTGTTGGAATCCATCCCCACATTCAAAGGATTGTCCGTGCCTGTCGCGTCGCCCGCCCAACTTGAAAAATACCAGCTCGGGTCATTCGATATGGCGGTGAGCGTTACGGTGACTCCCGAAGGGTAGACGCTGTTTGTTGGATTCCGGCTGACGCTGCCGGAGCCGACCACATTGATGGTGAGGGTGAATCCCGCCGCGTGTGAGCTACCGACCAGCAGCAGCCATAGAAGAAACGACGTTACCCAGAGTCTGATATTGCCCGACATAGAAAACCTTTCGGTTGAAACGGTTCTGCTTTGACAAACTTATAATGCGCCTTGAGATGATTGTTGTCAAATATAATTTATCCGCCATATCCCGCAAAAATCTTTCTCGCCAAGCACGCGGTTTTTGCCGATGCTGGTCTTTGAGATAAAGCTATGTTCACCGGAACCTACACCGCAATTGTCACGCCGTTCAAAAACGGCGAGCTGGATGTCCCCGCATTGGAGCGCGTCGTCAGGATGCAAATCCGGGGTGGCGTGGACGGCATCGTGCCGGTTGGCACCACTGGCGAATCGCCGACGGTGGATTACGAGGAGCATCTCGAAATCATCGCGCTGGCAGTGAAATTCGCCGCCGGCAAAGTCAAGGTGCTTGCCGGCACGGGTGGCAACTCCACGAGCGAGGCGGTTTATCTGACGCGCGAGGCGGAGAAAATCGGCGCGGACGGCTCATTGCAGGTCGCGCCATACTACAACAAACCGTCGCAGGAGGGGTTGTTCCAGCATTTCCGCGCCATTGCGCGTCAAACCAAACTGCCCATCGTGCTTTACAGCATTCCCGGGCGCTGCGGCATTGAGATCGGCGTCGAGACGGTCCGGCGGCTCGCGGCCGAATGCAAAAACATTATCGGCATCAAGGAGGCGGGCGGAAGCTGCGACCGCGTGTCGCAATTGCGCGCGGCGCTTGGACCGAAATTCACGATTTTGTCTGGCGACGATTCGCTGACGCTGCCGTTCATGGCTGTCGGCGCGCAGGGCGTCATCAGTGTGGCGTCCAACGTCATTCCGCGCGAGGTGGCGCAAATGGTGAGCGCGTTCGCACGCGGCGACGCGAAGAAGGCGTCACAATTGCACGCCAAATTTTATCCGGTGTTCAAGGATTTGTTCCTTGAGACGAATCCCGTTCCTGTCAAAGCGGCGCTGGCGATGATGGGCCTGATTGTCGAGGAATACCGTCTGCCGCTTGTGAAAATGAGTGACGCGAACCGGGCCAAGCTCAAAGCGACGCTCAGGGCATGCGGGATTTTGAAATAGAAGAAAATGACATGCAACAAATCATATGCCCAGGTTGTAATCAAGGCCGAGTTTTTCATGTCCGAATAAAGGCCTCGGACAAGAGGATTTTTGTTTGTGAGGAATTTGAAACTACTTGGATGTCTCGCGAAGAGATCGGGGTTAAGCAGCCAGTGAATTTTGCTCAGTTTTTACGGGCTAATGAACTAAAGGGCGAGTGGGCCGAAGTTGAGGACGTTGTCAGTTAAGCGGTTAAGTTATGATTAAAATCATCATCACCGGCTCGAAGGGCCGGATGGGCCAGGCGCTGATTTCGTGCGCGAAAAGTTTTCGCGAGCTGGAGGTCGCCGCCCAGATTGACAAAGACGACGATCTTGGCGGCGTCATTGAAAAGGGCGACGTGGTGGTTGATTTCAGCGCGCACTCGGTCACGCCGGAAGTCGCCGCGCTCTGTGCCCGCCACCACAAGGCGATGGTCATCGGCACCACCGGCCACACGGACACCGACAAGTTTGAAATCACCAAGGTCATGGCTGGCATCCCTGTTGTGTGGGCGTCGAATTTTTCGACCGGTGTGAACACGCTGTTCTGGCTCACGCGCAAAGCGGCGGAAATTCTCGGCCCGAACTTTGACCTTGAAGTCGTTGAAATGCATCACCGCCTCAAGCGCGACGCGCCCAGCGGCACGGCCAAGACACTCGCGGAAATTCTGGCGGGTGTCCGCAAGTTGCAATTGGACCGAGCCGTGCGGCACGGTCGCGTTGGCATCGTCGGCGAGCGGATGCAATCGGAAATCGGCATTCATTCCATCCGCGGCGGCGATGTCGTTGGCGATCACACGGTTATTTTTGCCAATACCGGCGAACGGGTCGAGCTGACGCACAAGGCGTCGAGCCGCGACACATTTGCCAACGGCGCATTGCGCGCGGCGCTCTGGGTCGTGAAACAAAAGCCCGGCCTCTACACCATGCAGGACGTGCTGGGACTCAAGTAATCCGTAGCAGCCGACGTAAGGAGGCTCCAACTTGATTTCATGGAGAAAAGAATGAGCCTCCTCACGTCGGCTGCTACAAAGGCGATTATCTCGCTCGGCTCGAATCTCGGCGATTCGCGGAAAATCATTCAGGACGCAATGGCGCGGCTGCAAACTTTTTCGGAAGAACCCATCATCAAATCCTCGCTCTGGCAGACGTCGCCGGTGGATTGTCCGCCGGACTCGCCAAAGTTCGTGAACGCAGTAGTTGGCCTCGTTTCACGAAAAACGGAAACGCCGGAGTCGCTGCTGGCGAAGCTGCAATCGCTGGAAAGGGAATTCGGCCGGCAGGCAAAAAAAACCTTGAACGAGCCGAGGCCGCTGGATTTGGATCTGATTGCGTTCGGCAATGAAATTCACAATTCGCCCGATTTGATTTTGCCGCATCCCCGCGCGCACCTGCGGCGGTTCGTGCTTCAGCCCTTGAATGAAATCGCGCCGGAGCTGATTTTGCCGGGGCAGGGGAAGACGGTCGCGGAATTGCTGGCGAAACTTCCGGCGGACGAAACGGTCACGCGAATTTGAGCGTGTTGCCGCAGAGCCGGCGATGCTCCTGAATGGCGTAACGGTCGGTCATGCCGGCGATGTAGTCGCACACGACGCGGTGCAAGCCCGCCTTCCGCGTCTGGCGGCGGGCCTGCTCGCCGATTTCCTTCGGATGCTTCAAATAAAAGTGGAACAGTTCCCGCAGAAATTGCTTCGCCCGGATGTGCGGCTCGTTCACCACGCGGTTGAAGTAAAGATTCTTGTAAAGGTAATGCCGGAGTTCGATGTTTAATTTGCGGCGCTCCGCGCTGTATCGGATGAGCTGTTTTGCGCAACGCCGCACATCATCGGCGGATTGCACGCCAGTGTCGTGGATGAGCCGTTCGCTGGTTTCAACGACATCCTTGATCTGCAGGTCAATGATGGTGCGGATGATGAAGTAGCGGCGGCATTCGTCGGGCAAATCACCGTGCTCCTTTTTTACCAGCCGCGCGGCGTGCGTCCAGATGCGGACGCGCCGGCAAAGGGTTTTTTCCGACAGCAGTCCGGAATCCAGGCCGTCGTCGAGATCGTGGCTGTAATAAGTGATTTCGTCGGCGAGATTGGCGATTTGCGCTTCGAGCGAGGGATTTTTCGCGGCGAAACCTTTTTTTACGCCGGGTCTGTCAAAGGCGGTCTGGTGCTTCGCCAGACCTTCAAGCACTTCCCACGAGAGATTGAGGCCGGAGAAATTCGGATATTTTTGCTCCAGTTCCTCAACAATGCGGAGGCTGTGACGATTGTGCTCGAACCCGCCGTGGCCGCGCATCAATTCATTGAGGACGGTTTCGCCCTTGTGGCCAAACGGCGAATGGCCGAGGTCATGCGCGAGCGCGATGGTTTCGGCGAGGTCCGTGTTCAGCCGGAGCGCGCTGGCGATGTTGCGCGAGATGGCGGCCACCTCCATCGTGTGCGTGAGCCGTGTGCGGAGGTGGTCGCCGGTGCCATTGAGAAAAACCTGCGTTTTGTATTCGAGCCGGCGGAAGGCGCGCGAATGAATGACACGGTCGCGGTCGCGCTGATACTGGGTGCGCCATTCGGGCGGAGCTTCCTGGTATCCGCGTCCCCGCGTGTCGCCGCTGAACTGGGCAAACGGCGCGAGGATTTGGCGCTCGATTTGTTCCAATTCCTGTCGGATGCGCGGCATGATGGATTGAAAATTCAGTTTGGATTGTATTGGCCGCCGTAGCCCGGCTGGTAAAGCCGGATACCCGCGCCGGAGTGATACATCAATTCAAAATGTTTATCCACCGCATAAATACGGCAATCAGCCTTCACCGAAAGCGAGGCGATTAAAATGTCATTCCATGGCGCGATGCAACCGCGGTCACGCAGCCGCCAGGCGAGTTGTTTGGCCGAATCCCACGCGGCATCCGCCATTGGGAAATAAGGAATGCAACTGAAATGATCTCCGAGCGGCTTGCGGTCATGCGGTCGCGCGCCGCCGAGCACTTCGAGTTTGACCGGGCCGCACCACGCGGCCTCGTATGCCTCCAGAAGATTTTCCAGCGCGAGTTTCACCTCAAGCCGCCCATCCCGGCGCAACGCCTCAATCCAGACTGATGAATCCACAAGCACCATGACGGTTTGTCTCAAGCGTCCCGTTTTTCGAGTTCGTCATTCGTGGCGGGATAATCAAACCTGCCCTCCCGCAACATCCGCCCGAAATCCCGCGCGTTTTTCCGATTGAGAAAATCCCGGACGACAAACGCAACAGCCGGACTGTTTTTTTTGTGCCCGGTGACTTTCAACAATTCATTCAAAGTTTTTTCGTCCAACTCAACGGTCATTCTCATGTGAACAAGATGATGCTATTTGCATCATTTGTCAACAAGAAAATCATCATTAATTTTGGAGCAATTCCTGGACGGAAATGCCGCGCAATTCGAACAGCCGCCGGATGGTGTCCTCAATTAAATTGTTCGGGCAACTGGCGCCGGCGGTGACGCCGACGGTGATTTTGCCAGTGGGCAGCCAGTCGCGCGTCTCCACTTCCTCTTTTTTGTGCTGGTCGTAGTGACGGATGGACTTATCTGATTCCATTTTCGAGGCATTCTTGATGAAATAGGTCGGCAACTTGGCCTCGCCCATTTCGGCGAGGTGCGAGGTGTTTGACGAATTGTAGCCGCCGACGACGATGAGGAGGTTCATCGGCTCGCGCAAAAGTTTTTCCAGCGCGTCCTGGCGGTCTTGCGTCGCGCCGCAAATCGTGTCGAAGAAGCGGAAATGGTTGCCAATATTTTCCATGCCGTGCTTTTTCTCCATGGCGGCCCGGAAGCGGCGCTGGACCTCCTCGGTTTCACCGCGCAGCATCGTGGTCTGGTTGGCGACGCCGACGGCCTGCAAATGGATGTCGGGGTCGAAGCCGGCGGAATACGCGCCTTTGAATTTTTCCAGAAATTCATTCTTGTTCCCGCCGCTCAAAATGTAATTGCAGACATAATCCGTCTCGGCGAGGTTGAACACGACGAGATAATGGCCGTTGCCGTAGGCGCGCGCCTGCGAACTCGTGGCCTTGGTCTCCTCGTGCCACGATTTGCCGTGAATGATGCTCGTGACGTTTTCCTTCGAGTATTGGCGGACACGTTTCCAGACGCTCATCA
>PLZL01000264.1 GCA_003152145.1 Limisphaerales bacterium | reverse complement strand
ACGTGTGCGTGGTGCAGGTGTTCGGAAAGAAGCGGCGCGAGCTTTCGAGGTTGTGGCCGTAGCACTCGACGCCGGCTTCCCTCAATCGGTCGGCGACGCACTGGCTCTTGATGATGCCGAGCGAGACGTCCGGGCGCGTTTTGCCACTCGCCCTCAATTCGCGGACGCGCTCGCAAACTTCATCGAGCAACGGTCCTTCATTGAGGCCTTTCCACGCGGCGACAAGGCCGACGGCGGTCACGCCATTTTTGTTCGCCTCGTCGGCAGCTTGAGCGATGGGTTCGGGATCAACAAACCCGTATTTCGGCGAGCCGGTCTGGTAATGCGACGATTGCGCGCAGAAACTGCAATTTTCCGAACACGCGCCGGCCTTGGCATTGACTATGGAGCAGAGGTGAATCTTGTTCCCTTTGAATTTTTCGCGGATGCGATTGGCCCACGACAGCAAATCGAGAATGTCGGCGGAAGATTCGAGATTGAACAGGCACAGCGCCTCGTCGCGGGAGATTTGCCCGCCGCCCAAGACCCGTTCGCCGAGTTCGGAAATTCGCGAGTGATTAGTTGCGTCAACCAGTTTGCCTGTCATGGTTGACAGCATAACCTGCGTAAAAATTTACGCAAGCGAGTATCATTTTGCTGGCGGTGAATTCGTCATCAGCGTGACGACGTGCGACGGGATCGCGAAGTTCAGGTAAGCGGCGAGCGAGACGATTTGCATGTCGTTGAGCGGCCCGCCTTCGGCGGTCGAGAATGCGGGCATAAGCGAGCCGGGTTTGCCGTGGGTAATCCACGTGCGCCAGAATTCATCGTTGGTGGGGACTGTGAGGTTGTGCAGATCGGCGACCATCGTGGCGCGATGTTCCGCCTCGTGACAGACGGCGCAGACCGCGTCATAAAGGGCCTTGCCGTATTTGCCTTCCGCGGGCTTGGCATGGCAGGTGGCGCAATCGGCTTTGAAAACGGCCTGCCGGTCGGCCTTGGCGATTTCCATGCCGCGCGCCCGCTCGGCGTCGGTCTGGGTGGGAATCACCGCGGGCAGTATGTTGATCCGCAAAATCAAGTCCTTCTTCCCCTTGTCGGTGGTGACGGTGATGGACTTGATCAACATGCCGCTCTGGACTGCGAGATTCACCGTCGCGCCGAATTCGCCATTGCTGCCGGTCGGGATGGTCCACGGCAGCGGCGGCAATTCCGGCTGGGTGCAGCCGCACGAGGCGTGGGCAGAGAGGATCGTGACCGGAATCGGTGTGATGGAATTGGTGGCCCAGGCGGCGTTGGTGACAGTTGTAAAATTGGTTACATAGGAAACCTGTTTTCTCCAAAGACTCCAAAAACCCGAATTGGTGGTGGCGACAACGTGCGCCAGCGCCGTGACGTTGGTCGTCCACGTCCGGTCAACGGTTTCTGCAATATTGGTGAAGCTGAAGACAAAATGCGCCTGCGGCTGGCCGGCGGCGACGTTGGTCTCTTGCATCAGGCTGTTCCATGCCAGGAAGCCGTCGGGCAGAGGGTCGTTCGCGTGCGACATGTCCGGCACATAGACCGGCGGCGAAGTCACAGTTTCGTTGGTGGACGCGACGTCCGCCGCGAAAAGTCCCGTGGCGGCAAGAGCCGCAGCGACCATTCCGAAAAAAACTGCATGGCGCAATTTCATAATGGGCACGGAAATTATACACCCGCACCGGTTTTGGCGAGTCGAAACTAATGGCTCGAATCACGACCGGTTCAACGCGCTCAACACCGCGCGCACGGACGCCAGTTCGATGTTTGTGTCCACGCCCGCGCCCCAGCGCGATTTGCCGTCGGCGGTCTTGATTTGAATGTAGGCAATCGCCGCCGCGCCTTCGCCGCTGCTCAAGGCGTGCTCGCTGTAATTCACGATTTCAAAACGCGGAATGCCTGGAAGGCTGCAAATACCATTGACCAGCGCGGCCAAAGGTCCGTTACCATTGCCATTAATTCCAGTTTGAACTTCTTTGTAATACAGGGTTCCCTGACAATTCACCTGTCCGTTTTCACTGTAGGTTCGGAAATTTCCGAGTCTCCACGGTGAAACGCCCTCGATATATTCCTTCCAGAACATCGCCTTGAGTTCCGCGCCGCTGACTTCGCGGCCGAGCTTGTCCACCTCGTCGTTGGCAATCGGGCCGAACTCGCGTTGCATGTCCTTCGGCAATTCGATGCCGAACTCGCTTTCGAGCAGATACGCCACGCCGCCCTTGCCGGACTGCGAGTTGACGCGGATGACCTCGCGGTATTCACGCCCGATGTCCGTCGGGTCAATCGTGAGATAAGGCACGTCCCAATACTTCGGTCGTAAATCTTCATCAGTGAGGCAAGGAACTTTTGTCCCTTCGCTAACATGCTTTTTTACAAGTCTATCAATAGTCCATTCATTCAACCCTTTGCGGATGGCGTCCTGATGCGAGCCGCTGAACGCCGTGAATACCAACTCGCCGGCGTAAGGCTGGCGCGGCGGCACGGTCATGCCCGTGCAACGCTCGTAAACATCAATGATCGAATTGAGATTCGAGAAATCCAACTTCGGATCAATGCCGTGCTGATAAAGATTCAAGGCGACGGTCACGACGTCCAGATTGCCCGTTCGCTCGCCGTTGCCAAAAAGCGTGCCTTCGACACGGTCCGCGCCCGCGAGCAAACCGAGTTCCGTCGCGGCGACGCCGGTGCAACGGTCGTTGTGCGTGTGCAGGCTGATGATGAGTGACTCGCGATTTTTGATGTTCTGGCACATCCATTCGATTTGGTCCGCATAAACATTTGGCATCGCGACTTCCACCGTGTCCGGCAGGTTCAAAATCATTTTGTGTTTGGGCGACGGTTGCCAGACGTCCATGACCGCTTCGGAAATCTCCTTCGCATATTCCACTTCCGTCATGCTGAAACTTTCCGGCGAATACTGAAGCATGATTTCCGTGCCTTTGAGCCGATGCAACCGTTCTTTAATCATTCGCGCGCCGTTGACAGCGATGGCCTTGATTTCGTCCTTCGACTTGCCGAACACCACGCGCCGTTGCGCGGGCGAAGTCGAATTATACATATGGATTATGACTTTTTTCGCACCAATCAAGGACTCGACGGTGCGTTCGATCAAATCCTCGCGCGCCTGCANNGGCGGTTGAAGGTGAACTCCGTGTTCGACGCGGACGGAAAGCCGACCTCAATTTCCTTGAAGCCGATTTTCACGAGCGTCTGGAACAGCTCCAGCTTCTGCGAAACGTTCATGGGCACGGCGAGCGCCTGGTTGCCGTCGCGCAAGTCCACGCTGCACCAGATGGGCGCGTGCGTGAGGACCCGACTGGGCCACTGCCGGTCGGGCAAGCTGACCGGCGGGAACGGGCGGTATTTTTTCGATGGTTCTTTTTGCATGGTCGTTTGGCTTTCTCATTATTGCCGTCCGGCGGTCAGGTTATAGCAAAAAACCCACCGCCATGTCGGCGGTGGGTTGATAAATTCTCGTGAACAAATCAAAACCCGGCCGCCGCGCGGCGCAACAGCAGCGCGTTCAGCAGCAGGTTCAGATTCAAATTGCGGTTCACGGAGGGGAATTTACCGAAATCAGCGATGAAGTCAAACACTTAAATGAAGCCGTGGCAACGAACGTCAGTTTGCTCTGATTCGATTGGAGCGGACTCGCGTCCGCTGCCACAAATCCAGCCGGCGATTATTGCGACTGGAGAAGGTAAAATTGCGGTGCGGCGCCGGAATTCACGACGTTGGTCAGCGTCGCGATAAAATTATTAGTGCCACGCATAGTGACGGAATTGGTGCCAACTAGCATCCATTGCTCCAAGGACTGACTGAGATTCGTGCCCGCCAGAGTGAGATAATTTCCACCGAAGAAACATGTCGCCGAGAGTTGCAGATTGTTGTTTGGTAAAATGATGGCACTGGTGAATACTGGTTGTGGCGATGGAACGATCTTTTCTGGAAGCGATGAAATCCATGAAAGCCTATTGGTGAATCCATCGCCAAGCTGCCCGCCATAACTGGCACCCATGCCCCAAAGACTGCCGTCGGATTTGCGCAGTAAACTGTGGTCATTCCCGGCGGCAACCGCGACAACACCGCTTGGAATAATTTTCTCCGGCCGGTTCGTGTAATTCATGTAACCGGATGTGCCGTCGCCAAGTTGGCCCCACCCGTTCAACCCCATAGCCCAGAGGCTGCCATCGGATTTGAGAAACAGGCTGTGATACAAACCCGCTGCGACTGCGACGACACCGTTCGAGACAATTTGCTCTGGTCTGCTTGCATTATTCGTCGTGCCGTCGCCAAGTTGGCCATCTTGGTTCAAACCCATAGCCCAAAGACTGCCATTAGTTTCCACAAACAGGCTGTGAGCACCGCCAGCAGCGATCGCCACGACGTTGCTGGCGACGATTTCCTGTGGTCTGTCTAAATCGTCGGTCGTGCCATTGCCAAGCTGGCCGAAGGAATTGATGCCCATGCCCCAGAGACTGCCGTCCGATTCGATAAAAAGAGTATGAGCGAGTCCACCAGAAATTGCGACAACGCCGTTAGAAACGATTTGCTCTGGCCCATTGGTAGTGGTGAGTCCCATCGCCCATAGGCTGCCGTTAGATTTGAGAAACAGGCTATCGTCGCTTCCAGCGGCAATTGCAATGACACCGTTTGAAACGATTTCTTCCGGCGCAGGGACCTCTGACGGTCCAACACCAAGTTGGCCCGACAAATTGTTCCCCATTCCCCACAAGCTGCCATCGGATTTGAGAAAAAGGATGTGGGTAAATCCAGCGGCGATTGCTACGACACCATTTGAGACAAGCTGCTCTGGCCTTACGGCAGAATTAGAATTGAAGCCCATGACCCAAAGGTTGCTATCGGTTTCGAGGAACAAGCTGAAATAAGCTCCCGCCGCGATGTTTGTCACCGTCGTCGCCGCTTGAAGGGTGGCGGCTTGGAGCATCGCCGCGCACAGCAGCCAGATTGGAATCAGGCTCTGTTTGGGCTTCATGGTTATGAATACTATACAACACCCAAGAATAATTACCATCGCCAATTCTGGTGATGCCAATGGATAAGCAAGTTAAACCAGATTCCATCCGGTTTTCATGTTTCTCGTTTGCCCTTAATGACTTGCAAATCATTCCCTTTCATTTTCCAGCTCGCTTCCTCCTGCTGCCGCGGCGAAACAGGCTTATTCCGTGTGGGTCAAATTGTTTTTTTCTTTTCAAATCGTTGCTTTTGCCCGTTCCATGCCACGTTGATTCTCAAAGTCGAACCCAGCAGCGGCATGAGCAAATGAATCGCCTGATTCAGATCGGCGGCGTCCTTGAATTCAAATCTAAATTTTTCTCCATGTCGCACCAGAAGTATCAAACGTCCGGCTTTGCCGCTGGTCGAAATGAAGGACGGAGGCTCGATGGCAGCCTCACGAATCTCGGCCAGATACAATTTGAAATTCTTTTCGCTTTCACGGAGCAAGTCTTCGGGATTTTGCTGCTCGATTTTTTGAAGCCGATCCTTGGCTTTCTTTTTCGTGAACAACCACAATACCAAAGGAATCAGCCCTCCAAACGGGCCGAGCAGGGGAGCCAGGGCCGCCAAAATTGATTTTGATCCGCTTTCAAGCTGAATGAAAAGAAGATCGCTGCATTCAATGAAAACACGATAAGTGCCGGCAGAAGAAATTGGCGAAATCAATTTGACATCAAATGCACTTTGGGTGGCGGCAGGTTGAGGCACAATCGTCTTTCGGAGTTCTTCACGATTGACGACCGGCTCTCCGTCCAGCGGGCAAACAGTCACATCATCGGTGTATTCCTTTCCGCAATAGGAACACCGTTTCATTTCATCCAATAAATTCCGCGTGGACGGCCTTTACCGCCTGCTCGCCCTTGGCGAGGTCAATCACGACCGAAATCTTGATTTCGCTGGTCGAAATCATGTCAATGTTCACGCCTTCGTTCGCGAGCGTTTCAAACAATTTGCCCGCCACGCCGGTGTGCGATTTCATGCCGACGCCGACGATGGACAGCTTGCCGATCTTCTCGGCGGTGATGACGTCGCGGTAGCCGATTTCCTTTTTCAAGCCGTCAATCACCTTCTGCGCCCTGAGCAAATCCGGCTTGTCGGTGGTGAAGGAAATGTCGGTAGCGGGCGTGCCGGTGCCGTGGCTGATGTTTTGGATGATCATGTCCACGTTGACGGTCGCGTCGCCGAGCGCCTTGAAAATTTTCGCGGCCACGCCGGGTTTGTCGGGCACGCCGACGAGCGTGACCTTGGCCTGATTTTTGTCGAGCGCGACACCGCGCACGACGACGCCTTCCATGCTTTTGGTTTCTTCTTTCACAATCGTTCCTGGGTTGTCATTAAGGCTGGAGCGGACCTCGAACACGACTCCAAAGTTTTTGGCAAATTCAACCGAGCGGCTCTGCATCACCTTCGCGCCGAGGCTGGCGAGTTCGAGCATTTCGTCATAGGAAATTTCCTGCAATTTTTTTGCGTTCGGCACGATGCGCGGGTCGGTGGTGTAAACGCCGTCCACGTCCGTGTAAATCTGGCAAAGGTCGGCCTTCAGCGCGGCGGCCAGCGCAATCGCCGTCAGATCCGAACCGCCGCGGCCGAGTGTGGTAATCTGGCCTTCAGGTGTCTCGCCCTGAAAACCGGCGACGATGACGACGCTGCCTTGTTTCAAAAGTTCGAACACTTTCTTCGGCGCGATATTGTGGATTTTTGCCTTCGTGTGAACTACGTCGGTCGTGATGCCCGCCTGCGCTCCCGTGAGCGACACGGCCTTGATGCCGAGGTTGTGCAGCGCGATGGCCGTGAGCGCGATGGTTTGCTGCTCGCCCGTTGCCAGCAGCACGTCCATCTCGCGTTCGCTCGGCAGCGGCATGATTTCCTTGGCGAGCTTGATGAGATTGTCCGTCACGCCGCTCATTGCCGAGACGACGACGACGACCTTGTCGCCCTTGGCGTGATATTTTGCCACGCGCGCGGCGACGTTCTTGATGCGATCGGTGTTGCCCACCGAAGTGCCGCCATATTTTTGAACGATCAAAGCCATGTTATGAATTGCCCGAACGGGCAGAATGCCAGAAATGCGCCGACAATCAAGTCGTCGTGTGTTGCTTGTCGTGTAGTTTTCAAAGCAGGA
>PLZL01000190.1 GCA_003152145.1 Limisphaerales bacterium | reverse complement strand
TCCGGCACGCGCAAGGAGGAATTGCTGTATCACCCGGACGAGCTCAACCGGATTGTCCTGCTGCGCCGCGCGCTCACGGGCGTGCCGCCGGTCGAGGCGATGGAGCTGGTTTTGGGCAAACTCAAGAAAACGAAGAGCAACATCGAGTTCCTCTTGAGCATGGCCGTGAGTTGAATCGGAACACCGGCTTCATCCTAAACCCTGCTGCCCTGAACTTGATTTGACCAAGTTGAAGCGCAGGCTCAATTGCCGGCCATGTCCGGACAGCAGCCACGCGGCCAGCAAAATCAGCAGAAAGTTTTCCAGCAGTTTGCGGCAGATGAACTCTTCGCCCGTGCCGCAACCGCAATCAAATTTCACGGCGCAAAATGGAATATTCTGCGCCGCTTGAAGGAGCAAGGCCCGATGGAGCACCAAGAGAGTGAATGGCACCAGCATCACCGTTAGCGTCAAGGCTGTTCCGCGCACCGCGATGCCGGCCAGCAGCAGCAGCCCGCAAAACACTTCAAACCAGGGCAGGGCTGCGGCCACCGAATTTAAGAGCAGCGAGTTTTGCGTGAGGTCATATTGCCGCAGCAATTTCAAAAAATCCACGGGGTCCAGCGCCTTGTTCAAGCCCATGTAGAGAAACACCGCGCCCAACAACCATCTTGCCAGCACGGCGGAGGTATCCACAGCCAGGCGGCCCCGTGATGTTTGACCAGGTTTCATTTGTTCGTGTTGATCAGGGCATTCGTGTTGAGCAGGGTCCCGCTGTTGCGCGCGCCGGTTTCCACCGGCAGGCTGTTGGTCGTCCATTCCGTGAACCCGCCGGCATAAACGAAGAGCTTCTGGTTTGGAACGCCCACGTCCCGGAGCAGAAGTGCGGCGGTCTCGCTGTCGTCGCAATCGCCGCCGTTGCAATAGACCACGACTTGCTCCGCTTTCTGGCAGACCGGCATGACGCTGTTGAAATATTTTTCCGGATGGTAAGGGTCGAATTCGTAAGCGCCGGGAATGTGGCCTTGCTGGTAATGTTCCACGTCGCGGGCATCAATGAAAACGATCAGGTCCTGTTGAAGACGCGGATCATGAAAAAATTGCGCCGCCCGGGGACCATCCATCAATTGCAGCCCCTTTTCCTTCATCTGCGCTGCAAGAAATTGCGCAGGAGAAAGCGCTCCGGAATTTGTGCCGGCGGCGTGCGGCAATCCGTCGCCGGCGACCGGCCGCACCACATGGGCGGTTCCTGCTGGGAAATAGTCACGAGTGAGCGCGAGTCGCTGCGGTGAGATTTGGTTGGCGGCGAACGCAAACACGGTGCCGAGGACGGCCACGAGCACGGCTTCCCCAAAAATCGTTCTGACCGCAACCATGCGGTTGGGAACACTGGACTGTGTTGGATTGTCATTCACACGAATCTTGCAATCAGCGTGGACGAGTCCACCCCCGTGAGACAATCACTTTTTCTCCACCCTGCACCGAGACCTGCACCGGCGGGCCAGTTTTTTGATGGTCTGGTCGTTTTCGGCATTCAGCCCACCACGCCATCCCGACCAGAAGGCCTTCAAAATTGTAAAATGAAATGATTTGATGAAGAAAATTCTTAATGTTAATTCAAAAATTGCCAAGCATTGGTCAAAATACGGTTAGTCAATTTCCGGCGCTTCGACGAGTGTCTTGCATGTGAAAGGCGCGATAACGGCGCCGATAACGATTAACCAACGGAGAAACGACGATGAAAAAAATTGTGATGCTCGTAGCAGTGTTTGGCTTCGCCGCGGCGCTTTCAGCCTCGGCGGCGGAGGCCAAGGACAACTGGAACACGCTCTGCGCCAAGTGCCACGGAGCGGAAGGCAAAGGGGACACCAAGATCGGCCAGAAGCTCGGTGTCAAGGACTTCACGGACGCCAAGGTTCAGGCGGCCATCAAGGATGAAGATGCCACCAAGGCAATCAAGGAAGGAAGGAAAAATGCGGATGGCAACACCTTGATGAAGCCGTTCGACACGCTGACGGATGACGAAGTCAAGGCGCTGGTCGCCTATGTCCGCGGCTTGAAGGCGTAGCAGGTTTTGCAGACGAGGGTTGCTGGATCGGCGGTTTGAAAAGGCAGCTCTCATCCCTCTGTAAAGCAAAACCAAAGCCCGGCATTATGCGCCCCTTCAAATTACCGCCGCAAATTCTGCGATTGGTTTTGCTGACGCTGGCCATCGTCGGGTCCTATCTGGTCGCGCGTTCTTTTCTGACACCGCCGTCATTTGGTCAATACGGCTGGTATCGCGGCGATGCGCTGGCGGAGATTGCGTCGCGACCGCCTGTGTTTGCGGGCAAGCAGTCGTGCGATGAATGTCACTCCGACATCCTGCACAAGATGGCGGCGGATGCGCACAAGACGCTTTCCTGCGAGGATTGCCACGGTGTGAGCCGGGAGCATACCGACAACCCGGACATCCTGCCGGTCAAGGCCACCGGCAGCCACTGCCTCCGGTGTCACGAAGCCAATCTGGCCCGCCCGGCCTGGCTCAAGCAAATCGTCGTCAAGGATCATTACGGGCCAAAATGCACCGAATGCCACCTGCCACATCAACCCACCCAAACACCATGAAAACCAAATTAAGCCGGCGCAGTTCATTGTTGCGAATGGGCGGGGCAATCGCAGGTCTGCTCACCCTTTCAGCCGGGCGCGCCGCCAAAGCAGCGGTGCAAAAAGTTTTTGTGTCCACAACCGCGCCCAATGGCTACGACCCGACCAAACATAAATGGCTGATGTGCATTGATGACAACAAGTGCATCGGCTGCGGGCTTTGCGTGGAGGCGTGCAAGAAGGAAAATGGCGTGCCGGAGGGGCCTTATTTCCGCACTTGGATCGAGCGTTACATAATCCCCAAACCGAAACCGGGTTCGGATCAAACCCGTGGCGAGGCGATCGTGGATTCTCCCGACGGCGGAATGCACGGGTTCCCTGAACCGACCTTGCCGAAGGATCAGATTGAGCACGCGTTCTTCGTCCCTAAGCTGTGCAACCTGTGTGAGAATCCGCCTTGCATCCAGGCCTGTCCGGTCGGCGCGACGTTTACCGCGCCGGATGGCGCGGTGCTGATTGACCCGAAATACTGCATCGGCTGCGNNCACACGGCCGAGAAATGCACGCTTTGTTATCATCGCATCACGCGCGGACTGAAGCCGGCCTGTGTCGAGATTTGTCCGGCGGAGGCGCGCATATTTGGCGATTTGAAAAATTTGCATGCCGATGATCCGCTCCAGAAATTTTACGAAAAAAACCGGGTGCAGGTGCTCAAGCCGCATCTGGGCACCGAACCCCGCGTTCTCTACGCCGGCTTGGACAAGGAGGTAAGGTAATATGACTGGCGAAGTAACCAATATCGTCGTCGAGGCTCTGCCGCAGTTTGAGGGGTATGTGTTTCCCAATGAAGCCAGCTTTCACCCAGTCTGGAGCACGTTGATTGTCATTTATCCCTACATCACCGGACTGGTGGCGGGCGCCTTTATCATGGCTTCGCTGGTGCGCGTTTTCAATGTCAAGGCGCTGGAACCGGTGTATCGGCTCTCGATGTTGACGGCGCTGGCGTTTTTGCTTTGCGCCACCTTGCCGCTGCTGTGTCACTTGGGGCATCCGGAGCGTTGCTATGAAATCATGATGACACCGCACATGACTTCGCCCATGGCGATTTTCGGCTTCGTCTATGCCTGGTATTTGATGGCGGTCCTGCTGCTGGAGCTTTGGTTTGATTTCCGTCAGGACTTCGTGAAATGGTCAAAAACCACGTCCGGCTTCAGGGGGATCGTCTATCGGCTGTTGACCTTGGGCGTGACCGATGTGTCGGAGCAAAGTGTGCGGCTGGACATGAAGATGGAGTGGATCCTTTCGATTGTCGGAATTCCGTCAGCCTTTTTGTTGCACGGCTATGTCGGTTTCATTTTCGGATCCATCAAGGCCAATCCCTGGTGGGGCAACGTGCTGATGCCGATCATGTTCATTCTGTCCGCCATCGTGTCGGGCATCGCGCTGTGCGTGTTCAACTACATCGTTCTGACCTGGATTCGGCGCAAGACCCTGGACATGCGCTGCCTGGACACCATGGCGATGTTTCTCTTCTATGCGCTGCTGGTGGATGCCGTCGTTGAAGGGTTGGACGTGCTCCACCGCGGCTATGCGGCGGAGGAGGGGTTCGCCGTGTTGCAGACCATGATCCGCGAGAAAC
>PLZL01000326.1:211-3100 GCA_003152145.1 Limisphaerales bacterium | reverse complement strand
CTGCGGCAGTCCTCTGCCGCTTTGGAAGTATGACGCGCCATCGAAAGCGCCGGAGGGCCGGCGCACTCCAAGACGCTATCGCGCCATTTCCCGCCAACACATTCCTTTCCGCCCTGGTATGTTTTCCGTAGCAGTTGGCGCTTGCCGCGCCGAAGTGAAGCATAGGCGTGCGAGCTGGCTCAAACTTTTTCTCCCGCCGGAACAAGACAACGGGCATTTTTCATTTCGACGGGATGTTCGCCATCGCGATTTTCAATTTCAAAATTTGCCGGCTGGCATTCGAGCCGGTAAAAAGTTTGTCGGGAAATTTGCGATAAACAACCATTTCATCAAGGATTTTGTCGCTATGATACCAGTTTGAACGGAATCCCGCCAGATATTGCAGGCGGAGGTTGCGGTCGCGGTTGATCTCGGCATCCTTCAGCCACGGGGCCAAATCGCGCGCCTGTCCGGCATAAGTGCCGAACAAATCGAACACGGATTGAAAGCCGACGTCCTCAAGTGATTTCGCCACGGCGAAATAATCCGGTTGCTCCAGCCGTTGCTGGATGGCGTCCAGATTGATTTCGGTTTTCCCGGCCTGGCCGAGCAGCACCACGTCGTAGCCCTTGCCATTTTCGTCATTGCTCCAGATCGTGCCGTCGGGGAAGGCTTCAAAAAATGTCGCGATCTCGCTTTCCACGACGGCGGAATCGCTTTCGTAAAGCGGCACCCATTGCGTGACGATGCCGCCGGGGTTCAAATGGCTTTTCACCAGCTCGAAGTATTCCTTCGTGTAAAGCGTGGCCGAGCCTTTGACCCACGGATGGATCGGGTCGGAGGTGATGATGTCGAATTTGTCGCGCGTGGTGAATATGTAATGCCGCGCGTCGTCGAAAATTATTTTGGTGCGCGGGTCGTTCACCACGCCGTAATTTTCCGCCTTGAAAAATGTGGCGGCAATCGGGGGCACGAGCGGCTCCAATTCGCAGATGGTGATTTTCTCGATGCCCGGATGCACCGTGAACGAGCCGGCCGTCACGCCCGCGCCGCAGCCGACAATCAGCACCGAACGCGGATGCGGATGCACCAGCGCCGGAAGGTGCCCCAGCATCCGCTGCAGCCTCATGTCCTGCGGCTCGCTCGACGCCTCGATCTTGCCGCCGATGTGGAAATTGCGGACGCCGGTGGAAATGTTTTGCGACACGGCCACGGAGTTGTTCATGCCCTCGCCGACGTAAAGTATTTCCGACTCGGCCAGCCGGGTGGGCATATTGCGGCCATAGGCGACCAGTGCGCCGGGAATTTTTGCAACGTGTTTTGCCAGCGCCGCGGTGAAAAAAACCAGCGCCGCGAAAATCAAAATGCCGCGAACCACGGCGGCAGGCGAAGCCTTTTTCCAAAATTGCCGCGCGAACGCGGCGAACATCAAAAGCGCGGCCAGGGCGGCCAGGCCGATCAACAGCCGCTGGCTTTGTTGCGTGCCAATCCACGGAATGAAAACGATGCTGAAGCCGACGCCGCCAAGGATTCCGCCGACCGTGTTCGCCGCGTAGATTCCACCGACGAGCCGCCCCGGGTCCTGCCCGCGCGCCGCCGCCGCCGCCAGCGCGAGCGGAAAACTTGCGCCCCAAAAAAGCGTCGCCGGAAGCAAAGCCCAAAGGCAGCGCGCCATGTCCAGTTGAAAGTTCAGCCACGCATTTGCAGTAAGCGAAGGGTCAATCGGCCAATACGGCAACGATTTGGCAAGCATATAAGCCGTCCAGAAAATCGCCGCCGTCAAAAGCAACTGGCACCAGCCGAGCAAAATGCCAGGCCGCAAACTTTTGCGGGCGAGCGCCGAGCCGGCACCGCTGCCGATGCCCAGTCCGAAAAGAAACACGGCGAGGATGATGGAAAAGGCATAAACCGTTCCGCCCAGCGTCAAAGACAGCAACCGCGTCCAGACCACTTCCGCGCCAATCGCCGTCAGCCCCGAAAGCGCAATCGTGACATACACCGGCCACGGAAATTTTCTGGCAAGGGCCGGCGCATCCGACATTTTTCCACCAGTGACCGGCAGTGGCTGCGGTTCGACTCGGATTTCAAATCGCGTTGAAATGGACAGGACAACCGCCGCAAGTGCAACTGCTCCATTGATGGCCGCCGCGACAAACGTGGCAAAAAATGAATCATGGACGCGCAACAAATAAAATCCGGCGAGCAGGCATCCGAACACCGCCCCGGCGATGTTGCCGCCATAAAAAAATCCGAGCCACGAAACGCCGTGCGGCGTGGACTCAAGCCTGCGCGCCATGGCCGGCAGCGTTGCGCCCATCAAAATGGTCGGCAGCAAAAGGCAGGCCGACGCAAACAGGCCGCGCAGCAAAATTCCCGTCAGACCGCTGCCAACGTGCGCCGAATAAATCCGCGCGGCCACCGGCATTCCGAACAAAATCAAAATGCCCAGCAGCCCGATTCCAGATTCCAGCAGCGCATAAACGCGCAGCGGATGCCGCGTGGTGGAGATGATTCGCGGCAGGACGACGCTGCCCAGGCACATTCCGCCCATGTAAGTTCCCACCAGCACGCCCAGCGAAACCGCCGAGGAGCCGATGACCAGTTGCAGCATTTGAAACCAGACGATTTCGTAGATCAGCGCGGCGCAACCGCTGCCGAAAAACAACAAAAGCAAAAATGGTAGCAGCGGGCGCAAGGCTGGCGATGCAGAGTCCTTTGAAAAACGGGCCTTCATGGTCGCACGAAGCCTATGGACATCAAGCTTGGAGTCAATTTGCATCGGCCAGCGGCAACGCGATGACCAGCTCCTGCTGAATTTGAATTCACGCCTTTGAAAAATTTTCCGCCATTGCCACGGCCTTGCGCATGGCCATGGATTTGTTGATGGTCTCCTGAAATTCGCCTTCGGGC
>PLZL01000326.1:0-204 GCA_003152145.1 Limisphaerales bacterium | reverse complement strand
CGCGGATTTTCGGGGCGCCGCTGACCGTGCCCGCCGGAAACGTCGCGCGCATGAGGTCGTAATTCGTCTTGCCCACGGAAAGTTTGCCCTCGACCTGTGACACGATGTGCATGACGTGGCTGTAACGCTCGATGAACATCAAGTCCTTCACTTGCACACTGCCGAAATCGCACACGCGTCCGATGTCGTTGCGCGCAAGGTCCA
>PLZL01000149.1:460-5680 GCA_003152145.1 Limisphaerales bacterium | reverse complement strand
AAATTGCCGCCGGGCCATCGTTGCCGCCCGCGCCTGCCGGAATCAGACACGGAGCGCGGGTGTCCCCACCCGCAGCACGCGAAATTCGAGCCGGATGCCTAAAGTTTCAAGGGTCTTATCGTTGCCACCCGCTGCGGCTGGGGACAGCCGCGCTCCGAAAAATCGTTGCAGCGTCGAGCCTGCGGCTCGATTCCTTGCGGAAGGCCACCCTCGGCGCACAGCGCCGACACTACATCTATGCGCCTTTTGTTTTTTGTCGCAAACAGAATCCGCGTAATCCGGTAGGGTTATACCCCATAGCGACGAATAGGGTCATGCCATAACTTCAACGAACATATGAAATCAATCATTCCGCTGTTGGTGGCCTCGATGGCCGTAGGATTTGTCCTCGCGGTTCCGTGCGCCAAAGCTCAAACGACCATCCCCATGGCCGACACAAACTTCATCCTGGCGGCTGCCCAAGGCGGCATGACCGAGGTGAAGCTCGGCGAGCTGGCTTCCACAAGCGGGATGCGCAACGATGTGAAGGAATTTGGCCAGATGATGGTGAAGGATCACACGGCCATCAATGACGACTTGAAAGCTTTGGCTGCTCAAAAGGGCGTAACCTTGCCAAACAGCCTCGATGCAGAACATCAGGGCATGGTGGACAAAATGGCGGCCCTGAAGGGTTCGGGATTCGACGATGCCTATATCAACGGCATGATCCAAGCCCACCAAATGGATGCCAAGGCATTCAAAGCCGAATCTGCCGCAACGCATGACGCGGACATCAAATACTTCCTCGACAAATCCATTCCTGTTGTGGAATCACATTTGCAGCAAGTCACGGCCCTGAAGAAATAGCGGCCTTCGGCACGAGTTAATTTGTCACCCGGCGTAGTCGCTCCGCTCCAACGCTGGGCTGAATGATTTNNGCGGGAGCGATGAAGCCCAATGGCGAAAGGAGTCCGGCAAACCCAAAAGCCCGCCATATTTTGACAGGATGGACAGGATAATCAGGATTGCGGGAAAAAAACATCCTGCTAATTCTGTTTATTCTGTCGAAAGAACATTTGGGGGAATGGTTGTCAACACAGCGCGGCTCCCTGACTCCACCCTTCAAATCTTTCGCCCACATTCAACGCATGGCCGGTCAGATATTCCGCCGCGCCCATGCGCCGTCCGCCTTCGCGCTGCAATTCCAGAATCCGCAGTGCGTCCTTCTCGCAAGCGACGACAATGCCATTTTTGTCCGCCGACAAAATTTCTCCCATTCTGCCGGATTGTTCGACCGTTTCCGCTTTCCAGATTTTCAGAAGAATTGGTTGCGGCGTGTTTGGAGTTCCGCCTTCAGGCGGTCCTGCGATGCGAATACCATTGCCGCCTGAAGGCGGAACTCCAAACCAGAAAGTGAACGCCCCCGGCCACGGCGTGAAGGCGCGCAGCCGGTTCCAGACTGTTTTTGCAGGCAGTTTCCAGTCAATGCGTCCGTCTTCCTTTTTGATTTTGGGCGCGTGGCTGACGCCGTCGGCGGGCTGTGGTATCGGCTGGATTTTTCCGGCGACAAAATCGGGAATGGTGTGCGCCAGCAATTCCGCGCCGAGCCGCGCCAACCGGTCGTGAAGTGTCGAGGAACCGTCCGCCGGCAAAATGGGTGTGCGCCGCTGCGAAACGATCGGGCCGGTGTCCAGGCCGGCATCCATTTTCATGACGGTGACGCCGGTTTCGGTTTCACCGTTGGCAATGGCCCACTGAATTGGCGCCGCGCCGCGGAATTTCGGCAGGAGCGACGTGTGGACGTTCAGGCAGCCGTGGCGCGGCAAATCCAAAATTGCCCGCGGCAAAATCTGTCCGTAGGCGACGACGACAATCAAATCCGGTTTCAACGCGCGCAGTTGGGCGATGAATTGTTCGTCGCGGGCGCGCGCCGGCTGGAGCACGGGCAGGTTGAGCTTGAGCGCGAGCGATTTGACGGGTGACGGTTGCAGCTTCAAGTCGCGGCCTTTCGGTTTGTCCGGCTGCGTGACCACGGCGGCGACGGAAAATGTTTCATCGCGCGCCAGTGATTCGAGGCTGGCGCAGGACAATTCCGCCGTGCCCATGAAGATGATTCGCAACGCGGTCATTTTCAGTAGAATGGAGCGGACTCACATCCACTGCCATAAATTTTTGAAAGGTCAGACTTTAATTTTGACGACGTGCTTGAGAATGTCGGAGAACGTCTCGACCGGCGAGCTGTCGGTGTTGATACGGTGGACGAGTTTTTTGCCGTAAAAATTGAGCACCGGCTTGGTTTCCTGCTCGTAAGTCTTGAGGCGCTGGCGGATGACATCGAGGTTCGCATCGTCGAGGCGGTTGTCCTTGAGCGCGCGTCGCTGCATCCGGTTGACGAGATTTTCCCGCTTGCTGGACGTGAGATAAAAGACGGCGATGACGTTGAGCGCGTCACTTAACATTTCAGCCTGATGCGCGCTGCGCGGAATGCCGTCGAGCACCAGCGTGTCGGCATCAGGATGAAACCGCCCGATTTGGGTGCTGTTGTCAATGAACTGCCGCCACAACTCGATGGTTGGCTCGTCCGGCACAAGCTGGCCGCGGCTGGAGTATTCCAGAAAAACTCTGCCGAGGGGCGTTTCGGGGCGCAGGCTGCGGAACACGTCGCCACAAGCGCAATGGAAAAAACCGGGAATGGCGCCGAGCGCCCGACCATGCGTGCCCTTCCCGGAGCCGGGCGCGCCAAACATCAGAATGGTTCGATACTTCACGCTTTCCTGTGTTTCAGTTGAATCTCCTGGATTTCCGCGAANNAACCGGCGGTTGAACATGAACTGTCCGCGCTGGAAAATTTCCGTTTCCGGCTGGTCCGGCGGGGTCGGGGGCGCCCCGGCCTCCCACGAACCCGTCACAATGTGAATTTCCTCGTCCGGCTTGACGCCCGGCACCACAAACCGGTGCGGCTCGCTTCCCACTGGCGCCCCTCCAGCGGGTGTTTCGGCGGGCGTTTCCTCCGCCGGCGCCGCCGCCCGCAATCCGGGCAGCGAAAGAAAAATGACCGGACCCAGAATTGGCAGCACCGCCGCCACACCCATCACAAGCCCCAACGGCCGCGCGCGGAACAGGGCGATTTCGTAACCCGCGTAGAGGTTCGCCCCGTAAATCAGCAGCAGCACCGCCAGCCCGACCGACGACGAAAACAGCCCGCCAAACAGGGATGCCGGCGACGATCGGTCCAGTCGTGGCACGTCCTGGATTTTCACTTCCGGTTTGGGGGCCCTTTCCACCGGTGCCGGCGCGAAGAACGGCTCGACGAACGGATCAATCTTCGGGTTTTGGGCCAGTTGCTTCAGCCCGTCCTGCGAAAATTTTACCCACGGCAGCCGATCGGTGTATTTGTCGTCACCCGTGCGGAAAATGATGCCATTGTCATTGAACGAAACGATGTCGCCGCTCACCGTCGTGCCGTCGGCCAATGGAAACGGTCCCGCGCTGGCCGCCGCCAGCAGCCCGCAAAGCCAGAGGCCGGAAATTGTCCAAAGAAGTTTGCGCACGCGGATTTTCTAGCAGATGAAAACGCGCCGCGAAAGCAAATTCAGCGCGCCGCCAACCCCCGTTCCGGCAGGTTTCAATAGCGGATTTTGTCCGGCTTGTCCCGCCATTCCTTAAAGACTTTCAGCGTGTCACCGCGCAGGAGCTGTCGCATCGGAATTTTGCGGCGTGAAACCGGCCGCGTTACTTCGCGGCAAATCAAATCGTCGTCAAAGCCGATGGCCGCCGCGTCGCGTCGCGCGCCCGCGTAAAAAATCTTTCCAATCCGTGCCCAGTAAATCGCCGCCAGGCACATCGGGCACGGCTCGCAACTGGCGTAAAGCTCGCAATCCTCTAGTCGGAAGGTCTTGAGCCGGCGGCAGGCGTCGCGGATGGCTGTGATTTCTGCGTGTGACGTCGGGTCGTTTGTTGAGGTGACGCGATTCCAGCCGCGCCCGACAATTTTGTCGCGCCGGACCACGACCGCGCCGAACGGCCCGCCTTCGCCGCGCCGCATTTTTTCGAGCGAGAGCCGGATGGCCGCGCGCATGAATTTCGTTTTCACGCGAAGATTTTAACCACGGATGGACACGGATGGACACAGATTTTTCAGTCTCATCCAAAATCCAAGCACCAAGCTCCAACATCCAGAGAAGCTCCAAACTTCAATCTTCAAACACTGCGCACATCACGCGCTTTGGAGCTTGGGGCTTGAAGTTTCTCTGGAGCTTGGAGGTTGGAATTTGGAGATTTTGCACCCAATTCATTTGATAAAAATGTCGAAGAACCAAACAGACTGGCGGGACTCTGCTTCACGCTCAAAAACTTTCCGCGGCTGAAGACCTTTTTGAGTTTCCTGTCACGCCATTTTTGCAGGCGGTAAATTGTCGCAAACGTGAAATCAGGCGCTCGCGCGCCGCGCCCGCCGACCAGTTCGGTGCCGCGCCGGACGTTGTCGAGCATCCACGCTGGCAGCCGCGCGTGATACGAGTTTCGTTTCACTTCGCCGGCATGAAACGAAAGCGCGGCAATCAAATCGGCCAAATCCTTCGCACAAACCTCAACCAGCAAATTCGGATTGGCCATCTGTCCCCAAAATTCCGTCTCGACGACGAAGCAAGCAAAGTCGCGCGGCAATTTTTTCAAGGCGTCCAAAACCAGTGAATGCACACCGATATGCGTGGGGTGAACATCGTTTTCATGCGGAAGAAAAATCACGCGCGGCATTTGCTCCGCGAGGATGCCGGCAACCGTTTTCGCTGCCGCCCGCCAGTGCGCGGGATTTTTCGCGCGCGATTCGGGATTGATGCGTTCCAACCCGCGCTTGCCCGGCACAATCAATCCGAATCCGAGCGACGCGCAGGCGTTCTGTAATTCTCGCCGCCGCGCCGCCCGCCGGGCGCGATTGCTGCCCAGCGTCAGGGCAACGTTGATGATGTTCCACTTCGCCTCGCGCAACAGCCGCAATGCCAGCCCGCCAGTGATGCATTCGTCGTCCGGGTGCGGCGAAAAAATCAGGACGTTCGGCGCGCTGGCTGGAATCTTGGGACGCGCGCCGGAAAAAATCTTCCCGGCTTCCAGGGATATTTCCTGAATGGCCAGTTTTTGGAATTGGGCGACGAATTGGCGCGTGTTCATGCTTTTTTATTTGCCGATGCCGCGCCAAACAACAACCGCAAACTGTTCATCACCACCACCACCGTGCTGCCTTCG
>PLZL01000149.1:0-453 GCA_003152145.1 Limisphaerales bacterium | reverse complement strand
CGTTCACGCCGTCGCCGATCATCGCGACGCGCCTTCCTTGCCCGCTCAATTCGCGGATGGCTGCGACCTTTTGCTCCGGCTTCAACTCGGCACGCACGTCGTCCAGTTTCAATTCCTCGCGCAAATGCTCGGCGGCGGCCTTGCGGTCGCCCGTCAAGACCACGCTCCGCAATCCCTCGTCGCGCAATTCCTGGATGACGGAGGCGGATTGCGGGCGGATGTCGTCGCGCAAAATCACGCGTCCCAGCAAATCGCCCGCCTCAATCCACACCTCGGAAAACCCGGCGTCGGTCGCGGTCACGCGCGCCAGGACTGCCGCATGACGGCCACGCTCGAACCAGTCGCGTCCGCCGAGCGAACAAACGCCGCCGTTCCATTGCGCGCGCAAACCGTGGCCGGTGACCGACTCGAAATGCTCGAACTCAACCGGCGCGATTTTCTGCTGCTTGCCGT
>PLZL01000269.1 GCA_003152145.1 Limisphaerales bacterium | reverse complement strand
GCCTGGAACCGACGCTCGCCGAGCTGGGACTCTTCAAGCAATCCGCCGCTGGTTTGCCGCCGACCATTTCAGGCCGTGACACCAATGGTCTGGTGACGATCAGCAACACCGGCAATTGCAAAATGGTTTACATGGTTGATGGAACCGCACCGACGACCAACTCACCAATTTACACTTCGCCGATCATTGTGCCGTCGGGCGGCACCGTGCAAGCTGCCTGCCTGATGCCCAACGGCCAGCTTGGCATTGTGGCTTCAAGACCCTTCGCCAGTTTGCCGCCAACCGGCTGGAAGGTCGTCGGTGTGGACAGCCAGGAAACTGCCGGGGAAGAAAACGCCGCCGCCAACGCGATTGACGGCAACGCGTCCACCTTCTGGCACACCGCTTGGAACAGCGATCTGGCGTTGCCGCACTATCTGACGGTTGACATGGGTGGGTCACACTGGATTGCCGGGTTCACCTATCTTCCGCGACAGGACGGAAATCCCAACGGGACCGTCGAAAACTACCGCTTTGAAACGAGCACGGATGGAGTTAACTGGATGACCAACATCGTTTCCGGCACGTTCGCCAACATTCGGAACAATCCGTCTCTCCAGGAAGTCTCCTTTGCTCCCGTCAATGCCCGATACTTCCGTTTCACGGCATTGCAGGAGATCAACAGAAATGGCTGGACGAGCGCCGCCGAAATCTCCGTCTTGCCGGCCAGTGGGAACGGTGACGGGCGGTGATTTCGCATTCACACGGAAACACCCACCACGTGAGACTATCGGCATGAATCGTTACCTCAACACCGCGTTTGTTTGCGCCGTCTGTTTTTCGGTGGTGCGAACCGTTGCCGGGCAAACAGTCGGTGAAATGCATGCGTTTGTTCAAGACTCCCGAACGAAACATGAACTTCTGTTGGATTTGCGCGACGGCGCGGAAGCCGCCGACACCAATGGCGTGACGTGGAGGCTCAGTGTCGAGTCCACAGCGGTCGCCGGCCAGCCTGATGCGCGGGATTACCGTTTGATTTGGACGGTGACAATGGGGCAAGTGGAATCCGCGTCGGTCGGCGTGGTTTTTGAATTCAAGGATTGGTCGCCGGAAAACTTTGTGCTCGTCCCGGCCGCCGTGTATGACGGCAATCGGTTCGACATCAAACGGATCAGTTATCCACCCTAACACCGTTGCCGGTCGTTCACCTTGATCCAGGAGCATCCAAGACCTTGGAATACACCGCATCGGGCATTTCCATGAATTAGGCCGGTTGGAAGCAGTAAATTGATTATCGTGTGGAACGACCGAGAATTGACAAATTGCCCAAAGGGAAGCAGCATCGGTTCGTATTTTTCAACAACATCTAAAACATGCGAATTTCTCTGGTTGGATACTTGCTGTTTCTCATCGCTTCCACTTCAGTCATCGCTGCTGAGAACCAGATTTTCGTGGCGGAAGCGGCTGAACGCATCGGCGGGGCATCCAAGGTGATCGATGGTGCGGCTTCAGGAGGTAATCTGGTCGGCCTGACCATGCCCGGCCAAGGCGTCAAATTCACCGGCCTGCCGACAGCCAGCAAACTGGCGATTCGCTATGCGTCGGTTGAAGTGGGCACGATAAGCGTTTTGGTCAACGACCAGCCGGCGCGCAAGGTGAATGTTCATTCATCGGGAGCGCTCACCAATTCTTTTCTCCACGCCATCATCGAAGTTGCGATTCCCGCCAAGGCCACACTGATCGTCAGTCTGGCGACCAATGATGTCGCGGTGAACATTGATCGCATCGTTGTCGGCGACGGAGACCTGAGATTGCCGCCAGATATTTGGAACCTGCCGCCGTTGCCGGTGGCCGCCGGTCCTTATTCCGCCGACTGGAAGGCGATCAGCCGGCTTTACACCGTGCCGGAATGGTGGCGCGATGCGAAGTTCGGCGCGTGGGCGCACTGGGACCCGCAGTCCATGCCGGAGGATGGCGACTGGTATGCGCGCGGCATGTATCAGGAGGGCAGCGCACAGTATCATTTTCACACCAATCACTTCGGCTACCCGTCGGTGTATGGTTACAAGGACATTGCCCACAATTGGGTGATTGACCGCTGGAATCCAAATCAGTTGATGGATTTGTATGTCGAAATGGGCGCGCGCTATTTCATGGCCATGGGCGCTCACCACGACAACTTCGATTGTTTCGATTCAAAGTATCAGCCGTGGAACTCGGTGAACGTCGGCCCCAAGGTGGACATTGTCGGCACGTGGGAAAAGGCCGCCCGCGAGCACGGAATGCGTTTCGGCATTGGTTTTCACGACACGCCGGGCAGAACCTGGGGACAGTTCATGCCGGTGCGTTACACCAGCGATAAAAATGGGCCGAAGCAGGGCGTGCCCTACGACGCGCTGCAAACGATTCTGGACGGAAAAGGAAAATGGTGGGAAGGCATGGATCCGGTGGACCTTTACGGGCCGGTTCACAACAACAAGGATCCGTTGCATTCGCCGTTTGGCAACCAGTTCATGTGGCGGGTGGATGACGCCATTACCAAGTATCATCCCGATGTGATTTACTTCGACGAGCACGCGGGCGATTCCCAAGTGGATATGGGTGTTCACATGGGACTCGGATTTCTCGCTCCGCCGCTGGCCGCGAATTACTACAACAAGTCATTGAAGTGGAGCCAGGGGAAAATGGAGGTTGTGCTCAACCTCAAGGGCGTGGGCGGGCGTTACAACAGCTTCCAAAACAGCCCTGAACTGCTTCCCTTTGTTGACCGTTCCTTGGTCAAGAGCACCGAAGCTGTCATCGAATCACAGATCACGGCGTATCCATTCCAGACCGAAACGAGCATCGCCGATTGGCACTACCGAACCGGGCAGAGATACATGGATGCCAGAAGCGTCATCCGCTCGCTGATGCAGAACGTCTCCCGCAACGGAACTCTGCTGCTCAACCTCACCCAGCACGGTCGCGGCGATCTTGATCCTCAAGTGATTCAAATCGGCAAAGATGTCGGCGCGTGGTTGAAAATCAACGGCGAAGCGGTTTACGCATCCCGCCCGTTTGAAGTCTATGGCGATAATGCAGTTTGCTACACGCGCAACAACGGCAATGTCTATGCCACGCTCCTGGATTGGACGAACGGCCCGATCACACTCAAGGCTTTGCGTGCCGGCGGGGCGACCCTGGGCAAAGTTTCCAAAGTCGAACTGCTCGGTTCCGACATCACGCTAACATTCGTGCAAGATGAGCAAGGGCTGACGGTAACGCCCAATGGACAGGCGCAACCGCTGGCGGGCATCACCAACCAACTACTGGCCTCCCGGTGTCGCGTCCTGCGCATCACGCATGACAAGGGCTGGATCAATGACGACGACCCAGGCACCGTAGCCGCCGGATGGACTCGCCGTTGCAACCTCGGCACCAGCGACTTCAACAACGACCTTACCACCAGCGACACGCCCGGAGATGCCTGGAGCTGTTCATTCATCGGCACCAGCGTTTCAGTCATCGCTCCGAAAGAAGCGGGAGCCGGAAAGATCGAGATTCAGATTGACGGCCAAACCCGTGCGACGGCGGATTTGTCCACTGCGGGCGCGCGCCAGGCCCAGCAGCTGGTGTGCGAAGTGACTGGTTTCACTTCAGGCAAACATTCCATCAACATTGTCAATCGCGGCCCCGGTCCGGTGGCCGTGGATGCCTTGGTCGTCCGGTAACTGATCGACATAGCTGGCCAAGGCTGATACCATTTCCAAATTAACTTCGGTAGAATGGTTCAGGCGGTATAGTTTACTTGAAAGCGCACGATAACAAGACATGAACTTATGTTAGGCAAATGCTTATTGCTTGGGCTGTGTCTGGCCGGATCGGCCTTGCTCGCGCAGCCAGCCAATCGAGTGGACCTTGGACGCTTGCAGACCGGCGCAACGGTGTCGTTCGTCCGCGCCGCGGGAGGCGAGTGGGGCATCGAAATCGCGGGCGGGACGGCTCCACTCATCCAACAGCCCAAACCCGCCAGGCTGGAAGTCTTTCGCACGGAAGACCACATTCGCCAGCTTGCCGCTGGATACAAGACGGTCGAGAAGTCCGCCTCTGGAATTGATGCCCAAGCCGAAATCGCATACGGCGATAATGTCGTCTTTCGCGTGCAGGACCGCTGGAGCTTGAGCGGTGCAGTAGTTTCGTTGAGCCGGAAAGTGGAAGTCAAAGGGAACGCGCCCGGCGGCTATAATTCGTCGGTCGTGCTCACGGTTGACCCTTCCGTCGAATGGTCCAATGTGAACTGTCTAGCTCCGGGTGCGTTGTATGGCGACCCGACCTACGATGGCGACCGTTCGCCGGGAGGCACCCTGAACTACGCGGCCCGGCGTTTTCTCATGCGCGAGGACATTCTCCCGGCGCCCCTATTCGCGCTCTCGTTTAACAACGGCTCATCAGTCGCCGTGCTGGATCCCGCGCCGCGCGGCGACACGACGGTGGAAGAGACTAGGCTTTCCAGACCTGTGATAACGGATGCCCGGTTGCAATTCGGCGCACTCGGGGCCTGGCAGGCGGACAACGGCCCCATTGAGTTCGGTTTCCGGTTTCCTGGCACGGCGAGCATTTACGTGTTCGGCACCAACGCACCGGCGAAACCGAGATGGATTCGGCGCTATCATCCGATAACTCAAGGTTTCGCCCACAGCTACGAGGTGAATTTTCGGTTCGGACAAAATGAATCGTTCCGCGACGTCACGCGAAACACGTGGCGATGGGCGTGGGATACTTTGAATCCCGCCGTCACTTACATTGACGTCGAACAGATGCGCCGCGTTCTCATAGACCATCTCGAGGCGCAGGCCGCCACCATTGACGGGCGGACCGCCATACCCTTCGTCCTCTTCACAATGCCGACGAACAAACTGCAATGGAATTGGACGATGGTCGCGATGGGCTTCGTGGGCAAGAACATCGAGTGCGCGGACCAACTTTTGCGCGAAGGCGATCGCGACCCTACCGAGCGCGGGCAAAAGATGCGACAGACCGGCCTGGCCATCATCTCGTCACTCATCAAGGCACTGTCGACAGTGCCGCTGCAGGGCACCGGCTACGACCTTGCCACCGGAAAACCGTGGGACCACATCTGGCTTGCGCCCTGGCTGCGAAATGCCACGGAAGACATGCGCGTGCTGATGCGGGCCTACCGGCGCGAGCACGCCCTCGGTCGTGAACATCCGGAATGGTTCAACTGGGTCAAAACTTACGTGGACTGGCTGGTCTTGCAGCAGCGAGAAGATGGATCGTTCCCGCGTCGTTGGAAAGCCGGAAGCAATGAACTTGCCGAGCCGACGGGAACGACGAGCTACTGTCCCGTGCCGTTGCTCATTATGATGACCGAAGAGACGGGCGACCCGAAATACAAGCAGGCGGCCATCCGCGCCGCCGAATACGTCTGGGTGAACTGGGGAACCCGCGGCCTTTTCGTCGGTGGCGCCAGTGACAATCCCAACATCACCGATAAAGAGGCCGGGATGTTGAGCATGGAAGCTTATTTGAGTCTCTACGAATCAACGAAGGAACCCAAATGGCTGGAACGCGCCAAAGCCGCGGCGGACTACGCCGAAAGCTGGATTTGGATTTGGAACCTGCCGATGCCGTTGGATGCAAACGACGCGCAACTCCACTGGAAGAAGGGCGTGCCGACCATCGGGATTCAAGGCATCACGGCCCGCGTCGCCGGCAGCGCCGATGAGTATCTGGATTGGGCCGTGCCCTCTTACGCGAAGCTATACAACCTCACGAAGGATCCGCATTACCTCGATGTGGCGCGCGTTCTGTTACACGACACCAAGTCCATGGTCGCCCTGCCGGGCCGCCAATACGATATGAAAGGCATCGGGTGGCAGCAGGAGGGCTGGGGGATGGGTCCCGGTCGCATGGGGCGCGGCGTCGGCGGCCACCGGTTCTGGCTGCCGTGGATTTCCGCAAACCACCTTTACGGAATAACCGGCTTGGAGGAGTATGATCCCGCTCTCTTCAAGATGCTGACCAACCGGCCGGCGGCGGCGAAAGTGGGGAAGCAAGCGATGAGAACGAGCAGCGCAGCGAGTAACTTAACGCAGGGAACGCAGGGGCGTAAACCCTGACGAGGCAAGCCGGTCCTTGATTTTGTTTTTAGCATTGTTTGTTATTGTTTCGATTTCGTAGTTGGAAGTTCCGCAGCCGGCTTCTTTTACTCCTGGCGGGAGATCTGTTCTCCCACATGGAAATAATCAAAACCCGCATAACCACCGGGCGTCTTGGTCGCAAAGTTGAACAACCCAAAGCGATAGCCCATGAAGTGCGGAAGCGTGTAGAACATTTTCAATTGGCTCCCGATCACGGTCCACGACTTGCCGTCGAGGCTGTAGAAGAAGCGCGCCTTGTCCGTGCGATTCTTGAAACCGCATTCGGCCTTCAAAAAGACGTTCGTTTGCGTCAACGGAACGCGCTCCACCACAGCGGGCGAACCGGATCCGGCGCTCACCATCACGACGTAATTGGTGCCGCCGTCCGACTTCACGCCGACCAATCCGTAATTTTTCTGCAGCAGGGCGAGTCCCGCGAAATCGCCATCCTTAATGTTGGAAATGTCAATCGCGGTCGTGCCGGAACATTCCGGGCCGAAGGTTCGTTGCGTGAGCGTGTTTCTGGCGGAAACGAAATCGGTGTCAACCCGGCCGGTGGTCAGACGCAAAAAGCCGGGACGTTGCGTGACCGACCAAAGTTTGTTGTCGGGATTGTGGTTCCATTGCCAGACCAGCGGAAGAGCGGGATCGCCGGGATGACGGTCAAATTCATCGGAGGCCACAATGCCGGGGATGACGCCCGTGCTGGCGGGAAGATTTAAGGTATCGGGCACCTTGCCGTTTTCACCGAGCACCGGCCAGCCATCTTCCCATTTGACCGGCACGAGGTAGGGGATGCGTCCGACCGCGCCGTGATCCTGAAACAGATACGCATACCAATCGCCCTGCGGCGTATCAATGAGGCCGCCCTGCGCCACGCCCTTGTCCATCAAGCCAACGCGGCCTTCATACGGGCCGGTGATCTTGTCCGCCCGATGAACGATCACGGTGCGCATGCCGCCTCGCGGCCAGGTGATGTTGAACAGGTAATACTTGCCGTTGATCTTGCGCATCTGGGAGCCTTCCGCATTGAGGCCGACGTTGGGCCCGGCCACGGCGCTGGCGTTCGAGATGATGATTTGGTTGAATCCGCCGGGTTTGATTCCCGACGCGTCCGCAGTCAGCTCGGTCAAACGGATGTCACCGGCCCCGTTCACCATATACACACGGCCGTCGTCATCGAAGAACAGCGAGTGGTCGTGCAATGCGGGCCTGAAGGACGAGACTTTCCACGGACCTTTCTCGATGTCCTTGGTCGTATAAACATACGTCTTGCCCGTGGTGCCGGAGAAGGTCGTGGCGTAAAAAATGCCGCCGTGATACCGCAGGCTGCTTGCCCACGAACCTCTCCCGTAACTGTTTTTCCCGTTGACAAGGTTCAGGGCGTCAACATCGTCAAGAATGTCGTAGGCATAGTTCACGATCTGCCAGTTCACCAAGTCTTTCGATTTCATGATCGGCAACCCGGACTCATGTGCATCGTGGTGCTGCTCATGTAATAGGTGTCGCCCACGCGAATCATCGCCATGTCCGGAACGTCGGCTTGGACGATGGGATTCTCCGCCTGTTTCGCTGGCTCGGCAGCGTTAAGGATTGTGGCGGCACCAAGGCAAAGGGCCGCAATCAGCAGAAGCGATTTTCTCATGGTTTTTGATTTATTGGGATTTGGTTATTAGCAGATGGAAATGGCCGTCAGCGCTTTTGCGCGCGGTTTCTCGACGAGGAAGGCAAGCCGCTGAAGGGATTTGCCCTCAGCGTGGGTGATGTCGGGACGTAATCCCAAGCCAACGAAAACGTAGCGGTCGGTCTTGGAGTCAAAAGGAAACGCCGGCACTCTCGCTGCCGGCGTTCATTTATTCGCAGTGATCCCGGTCGTGTCAAAAAGGACACGGCCTATTTCACATTATCGGGACTTCAACTTCAACAGAACGATGCTTTGTGGCGGCATCGTATGGGAGAATTCGGCCTTCACATCGCGCAACGTTGCAGTGATCGGCATTACGTTTTGCGGATGGTTGATGGAATTCGTATCCTCAGGACTGCCCTGCAATGTAATGGCCGTGCCTTTGGGTGCGAGCGAGGCAACACCATTGATTTCGATTTTCACGACCACGTTGGTCATTCCCGGATTTACAAGCTTGATGAAAATTTCACCCGTCTTGCTGTCACGGGTGGCGCAGCCTTGAATTTCCTTTTCTTCCGAATTGACCTGAAGAATTTCGTCGCCGACGTTGCGGCTGAACATCTGGATCGTGTAATAGCTGGGCGAGCCGTAGGAAGAAATCGCATTGTAGCCGATCAAATCCGGACGCCATTGCCGCGCGCCGGGATTCACGTTGACCAACAGCGGCGCGTAGCAGTGCATTTTGATGATGTCCGAGTTGCGCTCCATCGCCGCCATGAAGACGGCGTCACCGATGGCGGCCTTCATGGTGGGCGTGGGCGGCTGTTTTCGCGCGCCGGGTTCCCA
>PLZL01000444.1 GCA_003152145.1 Limisphaerales bacterium | reverse complement strand
AAATTTGGACATACAACGACAAGGTCAATAGCCCCATGATTTCGGAGTGGCTCGGTAGAACAGTAGGAAGAGAAGTTGACGATTTATGCCGCCATGACAAGTGGCTTTGCATGATGTATCCGCGCCTCCAATTATTGCTGAAGTTTCTTCGTAGAGACGGGTTCCTGTTAATCTGCATTGATGATGTTGAGTTGTATCGGCTGAAACTCGTGATGGATGAATTGCTGCCTCCCGATAGATTCGTTGGGACTTTCGTTTGGAAAAGCAGACGCAACCTTGATTCCCGACACAAGGTCAACGTCTCAGCAGATCACGAATACGTTCTGGCCTACCGAGGGACAGACGCGATCTTGCGCGGCGCGTTGAAAGATAAAACCAAATATTCAAACCCGGACAATGACCCACGCGGCGATTGGATGAGCGATAATATGGTCGGACTGGCAACGAAAGACCGCCGCCCCAATCTTCATTACGACTTAATCAATCCGGCGACAGGCATCAATTATGGCTGCCCAGATAAAGGATGGAGATATTCTACCGATACAATGGCTCAAAAAATTCTTGAGAACCGGGTTATTTGGCCAAAGTCGCCAAATGGAAGGCCGAGGCATAAAAAATTCTTAGCCGAATTGGAAAGCGATTTCACAGGATTCTCCTCAATAATCGAGTGTGGCAACACGAATGAAGGCACGGAGGAAGTTGCAGAAATAATGGGGGCATCTCCGTTTATTTTTCCTAAACCGCGTTCATTGATTCAAAGTCTCATTGAACAGACAACGGATAAAAATTCACTGGTTCTGGATTCGTTCGGGGGCAGCGGCACGACCGGCCACGCGGTTTTAAATTTGAACAAAACGGACGGCGGCAACCGCAAATTTATCCTTGTGGAAATGGAATCCAAAATCGCGCGCGACATCACCGCCAAGCGAGTCAGGCGCGTCGCGCAAGGCTACACCAACGCCAAAGGTGAAAAAGTCGAGGGCTTGGGCGGCGGCTTCCGCTTTTGCGAACTGGGCGAACCGTTGTTTGACGAGCGCGGGCAGATCAAACCGTCCGTCCGCTTCGCGGACTTGGCGCGTCACGTCTATTTCACCGAGACCGGCGAGCCGTTGCCTGATCCCGTAGCAGCCGACGTGAGGAGGCTCACTTCAAATTCGGGTGGAAAGGAAGGTCAGAGCCTCCTTACGTCGGCTGCTACGAAGCAAAGGTCGCCATTGGTCGGCGTCTGTCGCGGCGTGGGAATTTATCTTTTGTTCAACGGCATCCTCGGCGACAAGAGCGCGAACGGCGGAAACATTCTGACGCGTGCGGTGCTGGCGCAGTTGCCCAAGTTTGACGGGCAGAAGGTGATTTATTGCGCCGGTTGTCTGNNTGTCTGCTGGGCAAAGACCGGTTGCAGGCCGAGCGCATCATCGTCCGGCAAACGCGTTACGAAATCAAAGTGTCATGATAACGCTGAAAGATTATCAATCACGGGTGTTGGATTCGCTGCGGGATTTCTTCCGCATTGCGGCGCGGCAGCAGAATCCCGAACCGGCGTTCCGCGAAATTACGGCGCGGACTTTCGGAACGGCGTTGCCTTACATTCCAGTGAGTGTCGCCGGAATGAAACCGCAGATGCCTTATGTCTGCCTGCGTGTGCCGACAGGCGGCGGAAAAACCTTGCTGGCGTGCCACGCGGCGGGATTGGCCATGACGGATTTCATGCGCGCCGAGCGTGCGGTGGTTCTCTGGCTCGTGCCGAGCAACACGATTCTCGACCAGACCGCCGACGCGTTGCGCGACCCGCGGCATCCGTATCGCCGCGCGTTGGAACTGGCGTGTGGTGCGGTGGAAGTGATGACGATTGAAGAAGCGTTGCGGCTTTCCCGCGCAACCGTGGACGGACAAACGGTAGTCATCGTTTCCACGATCCAAGCTTTCCGCGTGGAAGACACGACCGGGCGAAAAGTTTATGACCAGAACGGAAGTTTCTCGGAACATTTGCTGAACGTGCCTGCCGGCCGACTCGCGGATTTGCTGCCGGGCGCGGATGGAAAACCAAAACCGTCGCTGGTCAACATGCTGCGCTTGCGGCGTCCCATCGTCATTGTGGACGAGGCGCACAACGCGCGGACGGATTTAAGTTTTGCCACGCTCGGAAATGTGTTGCCGTCGTGCATCGTGGAATTCACCGCCACGCCCGCGCGCACCGGCACGGCGCCGTCGAATGTGCTGCATCACGTTTCAGCGGCGGAATTGAAAGCGGCGGACATGATAAAGCTGCCGTTGCGTGTCATCACGCGCCATCCAAGCCAGCGGGATCAATTACTGACCGAGGCGATTTCATTGCGTGATTCGTTGGAAAAAATCGCAATCGCCGAGGCGCAAAAGACCGGCGAGTATTTGCGGCCAATCATGTTGATTCAGGCGGAGCGCGTGGATGCTTGCGAGCCGTTGCGCGAGCGATTGGCGAGTGAGTTTGGCATTGCAAAAGACCAAGTGAAAATCTCGGTCGGCACTAACGACGAATTGCCGAGTGCGGACGAAATTAAATCCGCCAAAGAACCAGCGGTGCGAATTATCATCACGGTTCAAAAATTACGCGAGGGTTGGGATTGTCCGTTTGCCTATGTGCTGTGCAGCTTGAAGGAAACGCGCTCCG
>PLZL01000043.1 GCA_003152145.1 Limisphaerales bacterium | reverse complement strand
GCGCCACGGCGACGAGGATGACGAGCGAGCCGGTAATTTCATTGACACGCCGGAATTTGAAGCGCTCTTCCATCAGCTGGCCTCGTTCATCACTTCGTGACGGTTCAAGATGCGCGCGGTTGCGTTCATGGTCACAGGTAAGTCAGCAGCGATACCACGGCGGTGATGACAAACAGTCCGGCCTCGGAGCGGGTGAGCGCCCGTTGCGTGGCCTGCGGAATTTCTGTGACCGACCCGCTGACACCCAGCCCGCCGATGCACCAGGACGCGCTGGCAAACAGCGCGGGCAGGATGCTTTTGGCGAGAACGTTGAACACGTCCTTGGGCTGAACCGCGCGTGACACGGTGTCCGCAAACAGAAGCAGATCACGACTTCCAATCCCCATCCAGGCTGCGAACACGTAACCGCTCGCAAAGGCGACGAGGATGAAAACAATTGTCAGGCAAAACGTGGAAACCACCGTGCCCAGCACCCGCGGCACTACGAGTTGCAGGAACGGATCGCCTCCCTGTGACTCAAGCGCGCGGACTTCCCCGTTGATTTTGAGGACTCCCAGTTCGGTCGTCATCGCACTGCCGCTTCGGACGATCACCACAAGATTGATCAGCACCGGCCCGAGTTCACGCGCCACAACGGCCACCAGCAGCGGCCCGAGCAGTTGTGACTGCCCCACTTCGCCGGTCCAGAAGGTGAGTTGCACCACCACTGAAATGCCGGCGAACACCGCCAACGCGCCGACAAACCAGAATGGTTCGACGCCGATGGACAGAACCTGCCGGGCAAACGCCTTTCGGGCCGCGTGCGTCCAGTGTCGCGGCCGAACACAGATGCAAAGCACCGTCCCAATCACCGCCGCCGCATGCCGCAACTCATCCCATTGCGCACGCGCGAAGCTGCCCACGCCCGCCAGTGTTGACACAGAGCGGCGGCTCCACGCGCCCGCCTGGCTCACTATTTTTCCGGTGGCATGATTCATTTGGACCCGCTGATAAAATATTGTTGACTCATCGGGACAGAAGTTCGCTGACGGATGAAAGCGTGGGAACGCGATCACAAACAACTTTGATTGAGACCAGGATCGGCACCGACAACAAAGCTCCCGGCACACCCCAGAGCCAGGTCCAGAAGATCAACGAAACAAAAATGACCACAGGATTGAGAGTGAAGCGGCGTCCCAGCAAGACCGGCGTGATGAGGTTCGCCTCCAGCAGATGGAGCAGCAGATACCAGGCGGGCGGCAGGAGTCCTTGCCACAGCGTGTCGAAAGTAAGCAGACCCACCGTGCCCAGCACGATGACTCCGGCGACGGGGCCAAAGTAGGGAACAAAATTCAGCACCGCCACGAGCGTTCCCCACATCGCGGCGTTGGGCACGCCCATGAAATAGAGACCCCCGCCCACGACTACACCCAGGGCAATGTTAATCAGCGAAACCGAGAACAGGTAATTGGAAATGTTTTGCTGAATCTCGTGGCTGATCTCGACCGCGTGCACTTTGTCGCGCAACGTCGGCATCACGCGAACCAACTTCTGCAAGAACAAGTCGCCCGAGGCGAGCAATAGGTAAAGCAAGACCAACGTCTCGCCCACGCCTGCCAGGAAAGTTCCGGTCCAGTTAATGAACGTGCTGGGGACACGGCTGGTTTTGACCTCGACCACAGTGGTTTTTTCTTGTTGATCCTCCGTCGCGCCCAGGTTGTTCACCGCCGCCGCCGCCTGACTGAAGCGTGCGAGACGCGGGAAGATTTTCAGAACCCGCTGCCTCAAGTCGGTCATGTGTTGCGGTGCCTGATTCATCCAGGTCAGCGCCGGGCGGCCCAGTTGGAAGAAACCAATCACGACGACCGCCACCAAGAGGCAAAGCACGACGGCGGCAGACAACGACGGCGGAATGTGGCAGCAGGATAACCAACGGATGAGCGGTTTCAGGGCCATTCCCGCCCCACAAGCCAGAAAGACAGGCAAGATCACGGGACGGGCGAAGTAAAGAAAGGCAATCGTGCCGAGCACAATCATGACGATTTGCACCGGTATCGCTTTGGCCACCGTTGCGGCTACCGGTTCGGCGGACAGCGGTTCTCCGCTGGGTGAATCTGCACGCGGCGCCACTGCGACCATCGAGTCATCTTTGACCGCGATGGGCTGGATTATCGTGGCGGCGTTCATATTCAATGCGTCTGTCAGCCAACCGTAGTGATCGCACGCGGAATGCCAGCCAGAAGGAGCCGGCCGCTTGCGCATCTGCTGCGAGAGGCCGATTGCCAACCTCCCTGCAAGTATTCGTTGGGTTTTTTCTAGTGAACTTTGCCCGGCGCGTTCGTTCCGTTTTGTTCATTTGTGGTCGGCTTTTCCCTGGCCGGCGGCTGCACTTTCTTGTCCGACGGCTGGACAGACTTTTCCTGTTTTACAGGTTGTTTATTGGCATTCTGCCCGGTTGGTTCTTTAAGCGCTGCGGAATGATTAACTTCAGGTCTGGCCTCGGGTTTGCCCGCAGGCTTGGATTTCGCAGCGGCGGGAACTGGCTTCAATTTCTCACTCTGCGCCTGGTTATTCTTCGATGCGGGTGCTGCAGTCTCATGCTTGACGACGGCTGGTTTCTGAACCTGCGGTGTCGCGGGCGCGGCAACGGTTTTCTTTTCGGCGGGTTGAGCCTCGTTGCGAACCGGCGGCTGGACCGTTTTTTCACTGGTTGCTGTCGGTGTCCGTTGCTTGCTGACGACTGCGGCTTCCTGCTTGTGGCGCAGTTCTTGGACCGGGACCGCCTCGACCTTTCGTCCACTTGCCTTTTCGATGACGGTGGTGGCCGGACCTTCGTTGATCACGGTCTTGTTGATGATGGTGGTGTTATTGACGACCACTGTGGAACGGCTAACGGGCTCCATGAAATGCCGTTCTTCGACAAAGACATACGCTTGTGGCAAGATGACAGTCACGCCGGACGGGTATAGCGGTGCCCAGCCGATGTAGCCGCCTCCTTCGTGCCAGGAAACCCAGGCCGGCGCCCATTGCGTCTGTGGCACCCAATACCAGCCATATTGGTCGGAGAAATTCCAGCGACCATAGTGATACGTGGCCCACGCCCACGGCTCATCGCTGACCCAATACCAGCCGGCGTC
>PLZL01000215.1 GCA_003152145.1 Limisphaerales bacterium | reverse complement strand
CGCACAACGAACGGTATTTGAAAACGAAACGGACGAAGATGGGGCATTTGTTGTGAGCCGTCGCATGAATTCCGTCCTCAACATTATCATTCAAAATATTGAGCAAGAGACGGAACATTCTCGGCAATTGAATGAGACATTTGTTAACACGATGTGTTTGTTTGAAACGTATTATCAAAGGCGTCCTTCGTCATTGCTTGAATCCTGTCCTGAATTGCACGAGTTAAATCCGAGTGAGAGCGAAATGCTGAAAATGAAATCTGCGCTTCAAAAATTTATTAAGGAAAATCCCAGCCACCAGAACTTGCCTGCTGCTCTTAAATCCCTCGCTTTGACCGGTGATCCGAATTTGAAGGAATTATTTGTGTCTACCCTTAGATTGAATTTTGAATGGCGTATTTCTTCCAATGTTTTCCATTTGCTGCTAGCATTGGAGAGTTTAGGAGAAAAAGTTTTTTATACTGAAGATGGCAAATTTATTGGCTCGCGCAGTTCGTGTGATGCTGAAGCAAATTTTCCGGTGGCGAAACGGTATTTGGAAACGCAGAAATAAATTTTCATGTTAAAACCCATCAAAACCAAAACGGCCCGCGCCGGCGGCGGCTCTTTCGCTATCGTCGCATCGCAATAAGGCCGCTTAGCGTCCCTTGCCAGCTCGCGTGCGCTTCCGCGCATTTCTTCCGCATCCGCCTCGTTTTCCCCTCGCCGTCAGATATTTGCAATCGCCCTTCTTTTAGACATCATAAGCATAAGTTCTGATTAGACAAAAAATGTCATTGGAATGCCAATAAATGTATTGTGCATTTGAGGGGGGAGGAAGATGATTGCCCTACAAACGGAAAAACGAATCACTCAAAAAGTTATGAAAAGACAGAAACTGGTTTTGTGGTGCGCGGCGGCGCTGGCTGGCGCGTGCCTGTTCGGCTCCGGCTTGACGCCGGTCCAGGCCCAGCCGACGGTGAAGGCGGATTCCGCGCCGGCGCCAACCAATTCCGTGGCATCGAGAGCCAAGACGCCGGACGCGAAGCCGGCGGCAATCAAGCACCAGCTCACCGGAGCGGAGCTTTACTCCATGCATTGTAACCGGTGCCATCCCGAGCGTTATCCGACCGAACGGACGGCGGCGCAATGGAAAACCATCATGCTCCACATGCAGGTGCGCGCGAACATTCCCGTGGAGCAGTCGAAATTGATCCTGCAATACCTCCAGGACAACAGCGGCCGTTGAGCAACCCGTCAACCCCTTGAACCACGAATGAAAAAGAAAATGAAAACACGCCGCTTAATATTTGGACTGATGGCCGCGATTTGCGCCATGGGGATCGTGCTTCCGCCGCAAGCCGCGGCACAAGTGAGCCAGGTTGACTTCAACGCCCTGAAAGAGACGGTGCAGAAGTTGGTCGATCAGGTTCAGAATTTGCAGCAGACGAACATCGTCCGGGAGCAGGTTCATGAGCAAGACGTAAAAAAAATCCAGCAACTCGAGGAGAAGCTGGCCGAAACACAACAGGTCGCCACGAACGCCGAACAGAAGAGCATTGAGGCGGCGCAGGCGCAGGCGCAACCGCAATCGCGGCAGCCGATTGACGAGGCCACCGTCAACCACAACTTCCAGATCCTGGGCGACGCGGAATTTCAATACGTCAAAGCGGCTGGGCAGCATGGGGCGTTTTCGCTGGCCGATTTTGCGCCCATTTTCCTGTATCGCGGCGGGGAGAACATTTTGTTCGAGGCGGGCTTTGACACGACCATCGCGAACAACGCGCCCGGCGGCGGCGGTTACACGACCACCTTCAATTTGAGTTTCGCCCAGTTGGATTACGTGATGAACAATTACGTGACGTTATGCGCGGGAGATCTGGTGCTGCCGCTCGGGACCTATACCGAGCGAGGCGCGGGGTGGTTGAACAAAATTCCCGACAACCCGCTGGCGGTTGATGCCCTTATTCCCGGCACCGGGGTGGGCGCCGAATTGCGCGGGGCGGTTCCGGTGGGCGACGCCGGCAAGTTCCTCAACTATTCGTTGTATGCGGTGAACGGACCGGGTTCGTCGGACACAGCAGGAACTTCTGGATCTGCAGGCAATCTTGATCTGGGCGGCAACGTGGGTGTCAGGTCCGACGGCGCGGTGGCGAACCTGCACGGCAATCCGTCCGGGGGGGCGCGCCTCTCTGTATTTATGCCGTTCAAACCTCATTACGATCTGGAACTGGGAATCTCTGGCCAGGCAGGTGAATGGGATGACGCGGGGAACCACCTTTACACGGCGGGTGTGTTCGATGCGGCCCTGCATCTGGGTCCCTCTTTTGAGGCGAAGGGCGAGTATATCATGACCCGTTTCGGAAGCGATGACCTTGGAAATGTCGGCCAGCAGGGATGGTTCGTGCAGGCTGGTTACAAGCTGGCGGGATTGAATCTGGAGCTTCCGGTGATCAACAACGTGGAGCTCGTGGGCCGCTACGATTCCCTGCACAACGCCTACGATTTGGGAAACAATACATTTGACTTCAGCACCAAGCGATACACCGCGGGCTTCATCTATTATTTCACGAGCACGCTGCTCCTGGAGGGCGACTATGAGTATTTCCACAGCAACGATCCATCCCAACTCAGTCAATTCATTTTGCAGTTGTCCTACGGATTTTAGAACCAGCGAAGTTGCGATTAATAATCATACATACCAGCAGCAACCATGCATTCATTTTTAAATCCAAACAAGCGGCGATGGGCGCGATTAACCTGGCCGGCCATTTCGGCGGTAATCGTGTGCATCGCATTCACCAAAGCCACGGCCCAGGACACAAACCAGGCACCTACTTACCTGCGCGACATCCAGCCGATTTTCATGGGCAATTGTTCCCGCTGCCACAATCAGCAGTCCCGGTTTGTCTATGACTGGCTGGACTACAAAACCGCCTACGCCGATCGTTGGGAGATCAGAAGGCGCGTGTGGGACAGTTGGAAAGGAACTTATTACAAGGAGACGATGCCAGTTGCCAACAGCCCCGAATCACTGGCACTGACCGATGAGGAACGCATGACCATCCTGAAGTGGGTGGACAATGGAGGTCTTCGCGGCGTGCCGCCGCCGCCCGGCGCCGCCAAATCGAAAACCGAGAAAATTCAAATGGGCAGGCGGCTGTTCACTTCCATTTGCGCGGCATGCCACCAGTCCACAGGCATGGGACGGCCCAACATGTTTCCGCCCCTGGCGGGATCGGATTATTTGAACGCCGACAAAAACCGGGCGATACAAATCGTCCTCTTTGGACGGCAGGGCGAAGTGGTCGTGAACGGACAGAAATTCAATAACAACATGCCTTCGTTCCCGCTCACCGACGATGACGTCGCGAACGTTCTGACCTTCGTTTATAACTCATTCGGAAACTCCGGATTTGAAGTGACGCCGGAGGAAGTGAAGGTTCTCCGTTCCCAGCCGCCGGCCCCATCCGGCAAGCCCGGGCCCAAAAGCGACTTTGAGTAAGGCAGGATGCAACGGATGGATGCGTGGTTAAAATTCTTCGTGTTCATCCGGGCGCTTCGTGGTTAAATCCCCGCGATGCTTCGCAAACTCCGGCAAGAGAAAATTCAGCCGCGCGGCGGCTCCTTCGCCATCGTCGCCTCGCGCTACAATTCGGAATACGTGGACGCCATGCTGCACGCGGCGCGGGAGGAATTGCTGCGCGCCGGGGCGCATGTCCGCATCGTGCGCGTGCCGGGTGCGTTTGAAATCCCGGCGGCGGCGGCGCGGCTGGCACAACCCAGGCGTTACGCGGCCATCATCTGCCTCGGCGTGATTTTTCAGGGCGAGACGAGCCACGCGAAACACATCGGCTGGGGCGTGACCCACGCGCTGGCGCAAATCCAGGTGCTCCAAAAAATCCCCGTCATCCACGGTGTGTTCACCTTTGAAAAAGTGAAACATGCGCGCGTCCGCTGCCTCGGCAAAAAACACAATCGCGGCACGGAGGCGGCGCAGACGGCGCTGGAAATGGCGCGGGTGATGAAAAATCTGCGCGGCTAGGAATATTCAACGATGCCTTATTTGCTCATCGTGGTGATAGTGGTTTGCGCGGTTTTTTACCACCGTGTGGCGGAACTTGAAAACGAATCGGGCCTGCTCTGGAGCGGCCTGTCGGTGCTGGTTTCGGCGTTGGTTCTATTTTTGTTTCACGCAGGCTGGTTTGGGGTTTTGTTGGGACAAGCCGGACTTTTCGCCGGCATTGGGGTCTTCCGAATGGTTCGTAAAGAATGACTTGTGAAAAGTTTCACAAAGTGCTTGCCGCCCGGTTGACCGGATGTTAGATTCGCTTCTATGAATTATTCGAGAACAAACTGGCTTATGAAAACGACCGTTCTTTCGATTCTCGCAATCGGAACTTTCGGCGCGAGGCAGACCGCTTCCGCGGCGGACATTATTGGCACCATCACGCTCCAGGGCACGCCGCCGGCGGAAAAGGAAATCACGCCTCTGATGGACAACCCCGATTGCGCCGCGATGTATAATGGCAAAGCGCCGACCACGCATTTCTATGTCGTCGGCCCGAAAGGCGAATTCGCCGACGTGGTGGTTTCGCTGAAAGGTGTCACCGGCAAATCCTCCGGCGCGAGCGCGCCGCCCGCCGTGCTCGACCAGAAGGGCTGCCTCTATTCGCCGCAAATCCTCGCGATTCAGACCGGACAAAAGATCACCGTCAAAAATTCCGACATGTGCGTCCACAACGTCCATTGCACGCCGACGGTGCCCGGCAACACGGAGCACAACGACGTGCAAATGTCCGGCGGCGCGGACCTGACCTACACGTTCCCGAATCCGGAGATGTTCCTGCGGTTCAAATGCGACGTCCATCCGTGGATGTTTGCCTGGGTCAGCGTGTTTGACAGCCCCTATTTTTCCGTGAGCGACAAGGACGGAAAATTCGTCATCAAAAACGTGCCGCCCGGCAAATACACCGTTGAGGCGAACCACCGCAAGTCGGGTCCGCAGACGCAGGATGTGGAGGTCGCCGACAAGGACATGACCGTGAATTTTACCTTTACCGTGAAGTAAAAAATTTCGAGGTGGGGAGCCCCGGCACGCGTGCCGGGGTTTTGATTTCCAAAATTGAACGTCAGCGCGCAAACAACCAATGACCTGTGGCTGCACCGATTCGCGGTGCTAACAGCCATTGTTACCTTTTTTCTGCTCGGCATCGGCGGTCTGGTCACCAGCCACGAGGCCGGCATGTCCGTGCCCGACTGGCCGACGAGCTACGGCTACAACATGTTTGCGTTGCCGATCAAATTCTGGAAGGGCGGGGCCTTTTTTGAGCACTCGCACCGGCTGCTGGCTTCGGGCGCGGGATTTTTGACGACGGTTCTCGCCGTCTGGCTCTGGCTCAAGGATCCGCGGAAATGGATCAAATGGCTCGGCGTCATTGCGTTTTTGCTCGTCGTCGCGCAGGGGGTGCTCGGCGGGCTGCGCGTGACATTGAAAATGGACAACCTCGGCGTTATTCACGGCGTCGTTGCGCAATCCTTTTTCATTTTGATGTGCGCGATTGCGCTGTTCACCAGCCGGTTTTGGGGCAAATGGTCCGCCGGCGAAAAAATGTTTTGTGTGGCGCGTGGTTTGCGGACGCTCGTGCTGGCCACGACCATTCTGATTTTCTGCCAGCTTATCCTTGGCGCAACGATGCGCGGACAACACGCCGGCCTCGCGATTCCCGATTTTCCGCTCGCTTATGGAAAAATCTGGCCGGACACAAGCGCCGATGCCGTGTCGCGTTACAACGCCGTGCGCATGGATGTCATTTCCGAAAACCCGATCACAACCTTCCAAATCATTTTGCAAATGGTTCACCGGATCGTCGCGCTGGCGATTTTCATTTTGGTCGCGGCCGCGGCGTGGCTGTCGTGGAAACGGCTCGGCGGAAAAAATCCGCTGGCGAAGCTCGCGTGGTCATGGCTCGCCCTGATTGTTTCGCAAATCGCGCTCGGCGCGTGGACTGTTTGGTCGAACAAGGCCGCAGATGTGGCGACGGCGCATGTGCTGGTTGGCGCGCTTTCGCTCGTGACAGGCGCGCTCTGGTGCATTATTGCTTTCCGCCGTCCGATGTCATTGCCGGAAATTGTCCCGGCCACAACAATATCCGGTGCATTCGCAGCAGCCCGGGCGATGGCCGCAAACAAATGAAATGAAAGAAATCTCGGCAGACATTTTGACCCCGGCACAAAATGTCGGAACTGAAAAAAGCTGGTCGGCGGTCTTCGCCGATTTGGTCAAGGCGCGGCTGACGACACTCGTGCTGCTGACGACGCTCGTCGGTTTTTATGCCGGCTGGAGCGGCCCGATGAATTTCGTGCTGATGTTCAACACGCTGGCGGCCACGGCGCTGGTCGCCGCAGGCGCGGCGGCATTGAATCAATTGCTCGAACGCGAATACGACGCGAAAATGCGCCGCACGCAAAACCGCCCGCTGCCATCCGGCCGATTGCAGCCGACCACCGTTGCCATTTTTGGCGGCGTCAGTTCCGTCGCCGGACTGGTTTATCTCGCGCTCGCGGTGAACCTGCTCACGAGCGTGCTCGGCGCGGTGACACTGGTCAGTTACCTTTTCATCTACACGCCGTTGAAGCGCGTGACGTGGCTGAACACGGCCATCGGCGCGATCCCCGGCGCGTTGCCGCCCCTCATGGGCTGGACGGCGGCGCGCGGCGNNGATGTATCGCGATGAATATGCGAAAGCTGGTTTCGTCATGCTGCCGAACGTGGATGACGGCGGCCGCCGCACGGCGCAACAAACGGTGAGCCACGCGCTCGCGCTGCTGATTGCGAGCCTGGCGCCGTTCGTCCTCAAAATGGCCGGACCGGTTTATCTCGCCGCCGCGCTGGTTTTGGGCGCCGGATTTTTGTGGTGCGCAATTCAGTTTTCGCGGCAGCTCACGCTGGCGCGCGCGCGGCAATTGTTTCTGGCTTCAATCATTTATCTGCCGTTGCTGCTGGCGGCGATGGTGTGGGACAAGGTGAAGTAACATGGAATCAACCGTTGGCCAATTTCCGCCGTATCGCGAATCCGGGGCGCACCACGCGCAGGAGGAGCACGGGCACGAGCATCACGATCCGGGCTTCCTGCGCAGTTACGTTTTTTCGACCGACCACAAAATCATCGGCATCCAATACGGCCTCACGGCGTTGTTTTTTTTGCTGTTCGGATTTTTCCTGATGCTGCTGATGCGCTGGCAGATTGCGCATCCGGGCCAGCCGGTTCCCTTTCTCGGCCCGTTGCTGGAAAAAATGCTTGGGCCGATGATGGCGGGGAAAGGTGCGATTTCGGCGGAACTTTACAACTCCTTCGGCGCGATGCACGGGACGATCATGGTGTTTCTCGGCGTCGTGCCGCTGGCGTTCGCCGCGTTTGGCAACTACGTCGTGCCGCTGATGATTGGCGCGCCGGACATGGCGTTCCCGCGCGTCAACATGGCGAGTTATCAGGCTTATTTTCTGGGCGGCCTCGTCATGCTGGTGAGTTTCTTCATTCCGGGCGGAGCGGCGCAGGCGGGCTGGACTTCGTATTCGCCGCTGGCCACGACGATTCCGACGCACGGACAGGCATTCTGGCTCGTCGGCATGGTGCTGCTCATCACGTCGTCGCTGCTCGGCGCGGTGAATTTCATCGCCACCATCATCCAGTTGCGCGCGCCGGGTATGACGTGGATGCGGCTGCCGTGGTTCGTGTGGGCGCAATTCGTGACGGCCTTCATTTTATTGCTGGCGTTTCCGCCGCTCGAAGCCGCGGGCGTCATGCAATTGATGGACAACCTCGCGGGCACGAGCTTCTTTTTGCCGACGGGACTCGCAGTCGGCGGCAAGCTGGCGGCCGTCAGCGGCGGCGGCAGCCCGTTGCTCTGGCAGCACTTGTTCTGGTTCCTCGGCCACCCGGAAGTTTATGTCTTGATTCTGCCGGCGATGGGCACGGTCTGCGAAATCATTGCCAACAACACGCGCAAGCCGATTTGGGGTTATAAATCACTCGTGTTCTCGGTGCTGGCCATCGGGTTCGTATCGTTCATCGTCTGGGCGCACCACATGTATCTGACCGGCATGGGCACGAAAATTTCCGCGTTCTTCCAAACGACGACGATGCTCATTTCCAT
>PLZL01000126.1 GCA_003152145.1 Limisphaerales bacterium | reverse complement strand
CGCAGGAAATTCAGGCACGCGGCGGCGTCGGAATCGTATTGATGTTTGGTCGGTTCCTTCGGCTTGGGTTCGATGTAAAACTGGCCCTTGAAGCCGATCTTTTTTTTGTAATCCACGGCCATGTGCAGGAATTTGGCGAGGTGCTCCAGCTCCCGCTTCATGTTCGTGTTCCACAGCGTGGAGTAGCCTTCGCGCCCGCCCCAGAACACGTAGCCGGCGCCGCCGAGTTCGTGCGTGACTTCGAGCGCCTTTTTGACCTGGGCGGCGGCAAAGGCGAAAGCGTCGGCATTGCAGCTCGTGGCTGCACCATGAACGAATCGCGGATTTGAGAACAAATTGGCCGTGCCCCAGAGCAATTTGATGCCGGTGCGCTTCTGTTCCTCCTTCAACACCTTGACAACGGCGTCGAGGTTTTTGTTCGTCTCCGAAAGCGATTTGCCTTCCGGCGCAATGTCGCGGTCGTGAAAGGCGTAAAATGGCGCGCCGAGTTTGGAAATGAACTCGAAGGCGACGCGCGCGCGGTTTTGGGCGTTGCTGACGGAATTCGAGCCATCGTCCCACGGGCGCTGCATCGTGCCCATGCCGAACGGATCGCTGCCCGTGCCGCGGAACGTGTGCCAGTAAACCACCGAAAAGCGCAGGTGGTCCCGCATCGTTTTGGCTCCAACGATTGCTTCGGGGTTGTAGTGCTTGAAGGCCAGCGGATTTTTGGAGGCGACGCCTTCAAACTGGATTGGTTCAATCTTGGGGAATGCGGTTTTCATTATTGTTGTCCGGTTGAAGTGGGGTCGTTTGGTTGATTTTGACTGTTCACGTGATTTGGCGATTGGTTTAGTTTAGCGGATGGTATGGCTGGTCTTCAACTAAACATTTCATGCGGTTTCGCCATTGATTTTAACACACGCGTTTGACCTCGATTTCAAGCAAAGCCCCCAGCTTCGTGATTTTGTCCGCGACACGGCCGGTGCCGATCGCGCAATGATGCGCCGGGCCGTTCATGGACCATTCGTTCATGAACGCCTTCGCGCCGATGGAAAACCGGTAGCGGCTGTTCGTGTTGCCGATCTGCATCACCGCGCCCGGAACGGATTCGCCTTCCGCGACGAGCAGAAAAACCTTTCCGCCCCCGCCTTGCACGACGGACAGCAACGTCACCGGCCCGTGTTTCACCGTCATTTGAATCGAAAGGCCCTTGCCCGGTTTACCGTGATAGATGGGCAGGGGAACGAGGCCGACGCGTCCCTCGGCAATCGCAAAATGCGCCGGCCCGTCATGACCGAGGAACAGCACGTCGTCGTTGAAATCGGCGAGGTAAAATTCCGAGAACGAGCCGCCGACGCCGAACAAATCCATGATCTTCATCGCCTGCGCGTTTTTGATTTCGCACTCGCCGGCGACTGGCACGTTGTGGCCGGTAAGCAGCGTGTTGCCCGCGATCACGCTCGTGGCGATGTCGCGATACGGATTGCCGTCCTCGCCTTCGTAATAATACGCCAGCGAACCGAGGCGATGCTTTGCCACAAGCGCGTCGAGCGCGCAGGAAGTTTTTGCGGCGCGCAGCAGTTCGGCCTTTTCACATTCCTTCGAGACTTCGAACTCGCGGCGGAATTGATCCAGCTTGGCGGCGATTTGTTTTTTCGTGACGGCTTCGCGAAGTTTGTGCAGCGCGCACATTTCGATGAGTTCAAAATGATTTCCGAAAACGGCGGATTGCTGCGTCATGTCGCTATAAACGTCCAGCATCCCGCAATAATAATGGCCGAGCACGCCGACCCGGTTCTCGCGCATCCCGATCATCACCTTCGCGGCGTCCACCCAATCGCGAATCTCCTTCCACGCCGCTTCGTCCTGCAAATGGCCGGTGACGAGGTGATACGCAATGCCCGCGCGATTGAAGACGCTGGCGATTTCCGGCGCGGAACACGCCTGGCAATGTTCGAGCCAGATGCCGGTCATTAGTCCGCGGTCGCCGAGGGCGTTGAACTTTGCGTAATCAAGCTGTGGCACCGGCTGCAAATTCAAAACGATGACCGGCACGCGTGCCTTTTGCACGACGGGCAGCACGGTGGACGAAAGCGCGTAGGTCGAGATGTAGAGGAAAATTACCTCGACCTCCTTTTGCCGGAACAGCGCGGCGGCGGCGTGGGCTTTTTCGGTGTTGTCCACCATGCCGGCGTCCACGAGTTGCACGCCGTAACCGCGCAGGCGGCTGGCGATTTGGTTTCGGTAGTCGGTGAGCCGGTGGAGGAGTCCATAGAACTGCGGCCAGTAGGTGTCCAGCCCGATGCCGAACAGGCCGGCTTTGGTTTCCAATCGCTTGCTGTTCATGGGCGGCAAATTAATGAACCGAACCGTATTATGCCAGTTTCGATTGCGTAATTGACGCTGACAAATTTCAGGCGCTTTGCAGTAAAAGTCTTAACCTCTGATAACTGACTTAATTACCCGCTTCAAGAGTTGAGGCCCGTGCGGTCGGCGACCATGGCGGACGCGCACTGCTTGCCAGCGCTATAATTTGCTTTTGTGCGGGTCCGCTTGATGGTTTAATCGAATTATGACTAGGAAGGTAAAAATCCTCGTCGCAGTCGCAGTCATTATCCTGATGGTTGTCGTGATATTCGTTGTGGGAAAGGTTTTCCATCGGCAACTCAAGGATTCAGATTTTTCAAACCTCGAAAAGGCGCCTCCAAATCTCGTGGTCGTTCGCCCGACGCATTTTGCAAATCAGGGCATCTCCGGCATTGAAGGCGCTCTAGTCGAAAAAGCCCCCAGAGAATTCGTCGCGCGCATGGACGCACGAAACGTGTCCCTGCAGAAATTGATCGCCTATGCCTATGGCTGCCTTTATCCGACACTTAGCGAGGCGCGGATTGTTTTCCCCACAAACATGCCGGTGGAAACATTTGATTGCATGGACACCGTTTCCGACAACCTAGGAAAAGCCTTGCAAAAGGCCATTGAGAAATATCCCGGCTACACCGCGCATTGGGAAACTCGCAGCACGAATGTATTTCTGCTCAAGGTTGAAAAGCCCAATGCGCCAGGATTGCAAATCGGCGCTGGAAAGGTGCGCGGAGTCATACCGGGAAGGGTGCAGCATCTCAAAATCAGCTTTTTGATTCCGAACTTGGAAAACCAGCTCGAACAACCGGTTATGGATGAAACCGGTTTGACCAACCGTTACGATTTTAACTGGAGTTTTGCCAAGACGAACCGGGCACAATTGGACAACATGCTCGCAAACATTGGACTTGGTCTTGAACCCACGAATAAACCCATCCAAATGCTCGTTGTGGAAAAGGCGCGTTGATGGAAGTGGAAGGTTTGACTTTGCGTCTGACCATTGCTTACGGTCAGCCACCAAGTTGCAGGCCGGTGCTCAATCCAGATGGAACACCTCGCGCAATTCGCCGCAGACCGACGCGTGGTCGGGATGCGTTTCCATCAGCGGCGCCATGTAATCCCACCATTTGCGGACAATTGCCGATTTCGGCAATTCTGCGGCGGAATTGTTGTCGCTCAACTTTTGCACGGCGAAAAGCGTGAGCGTCTCCTCATCCAGAAAAATCGAGTAATCGGAAACGCCCGCCGCGCGCAATTCCGCCGCCAGTTCCGGCCAGATTTCATCGTGGTGCTTTTTGTATTCGGCAACCTTGCCGGGTTTCAATTTCATCTTGAAGGCGTTTCGCTTCATTTCAGAAATCAAACTGGTCAATGTTGTCTTTGTTGAACGTGAACGGCTTGCCGAGCATGATGTTGTCGCCCTGAATCTCAAACTCGCCGAGCGAGCCGGCCTTGAACGTCTTGTCGCCGGAATTTAACGCGCCTTTAGCCAACGCGTCCGCCGCATAAACGGTGAGATAGCCCAGGTCTTCCGTCTTCCACAAAATCACGCTCTGCGTCACGCCGTCCTGGACGTAGCGCTTGTTTTCGTTGGGCAGGCCGAGGCCGATGTTTTTTACGACGCCGGTCTTGCCTGCCTGTTTGATGGCCTCCGCCGCGCCGGGCACGCCGAGCGACGTGGTGCTCAAAATCAGTTTCAAATTCGGATATGTGCTCAACAGCGCGGTGGTTTCGCTTTGTGCCTTGTCCTTCAAATCGTCGCACGCTTCCACGGCATCGCATTTCATATTCGGATACGCGGCAAGGCGCCGCTCCTCGACATATTTTCGCCACGCCACCTGATTTCCCGCCGTCAGGGAGCCGGTGATGACGGCAAATTCGCCGTTGCTTTCGCAAAGCCGCGCCGCCTCGTCCATAAGCGCGTAACCGATGCCCTGGGGGGTAGCCTGGTTCACGAAAAACGAGCGCGCGTCCGGCAGCGCGTCGGCGTCGAAGGTTATAACCTTGATGCCTTTGGCCTCCGCTTTGCGCAGTGCGGTGGAAATGCCCTCCTTGTTTTCGCAGGAGGCGGCGATGACATCCACGCCGAGCGTAATCCAGTTCTCGACGATTTCATTCTGCCGCGCCGGGTCGGGATCAGTCGGGCCGTCAATGATCAATTTGTCGCCCAGTTCATCCGCGGCCCTTTGCGCGCCTTTCGCGCAGGAAACAAAATATGCGTTGCCCTTGGATTTTGGCAGGAACGCAATGGTCAATTCTTTCCTACCGCTTGTCTGGTTGCCGCTGCCGGTGGAAAGAGGTTCGGCGGGTTTGTTGCAGCCGGTCAGGCCGGCAAGACCGGCGAGCAACAGAAGCGCGGCCAGCCTTTGGGCGAAAAGTTTCATGCGGTATGTTAGGGAATTTTGAGCGCCGCTTTCCGGGCGCGCAAGTCTGAAATCGTTTTTGGCAGGATCGAACCGGCGAGCGCGAGAATCAACAGGACGCCCGTGAGCATCCCGGCCATTTCACCCGGCAACAGCGCGTGGGCGATGCCGCTGTGCAGAACCGCAATCGCCGCCACGCCCAGCAACGTGCCGTGAATCGAGCCGATGCCGCCGAAAATGCTCGTGCCGCCCAGCACGACGGCGGTGATGGCAAACAACTCGTAGCCCGTGCCCGCGTCGGCCTTCGCCTGGCCGAGCCGCGCAGTGTAGATGATCGCCGCGATGGCCGAGACGATTCCCGCCAGCACATAAACCATCGCCACGCGGCGGCCGACGGGAATTCCGGCGTAGTGCGCGCCTTCCGGCGAGAAACCGATGGCCCGAAACGAGCGGCCAAAGGTCGTGCGATGCACAAGCAGCCAGAAAAAAATCATGGCGGCAATAAAAACCGGCGCCTGGGCCGGAACGCCGAGCCAGCGCTCCTGGCCGAGAAACAAGAACGAGGCCGGAAAATTTGTGAACGTGTCCACACCGTGCGTGATGGCCTCGGCCAGTCCGCGAAACAGGGAATAGGTTCCGAGGGTGACGATGAGTGGCGGCAGACGCAGCCACGCAATGAGCGTTGCGTTCAGCCCGCCGGCGAGCGCGCCGATGCCAATCGTGCAGGCCGCCGCCAGCGGAATTGGCATTCCTGCGTCGCGCCAGAATTTTCCGAACAGGATCGCGCAGAGTCCAAGCAACGAGCCGACGGACAAATCAATTCCGCCGGTCAAAATGATCGGCGTCATCGCCAGCGCGAGCAGCCCGATTTCGCACGAATGGCGCAGGATGTCGCACGTGTTGTCGTAGGTGCCGAAATTGCGCCCGATCGCGTCGAAAAAAATCCATTCGGCCACGAGCACGACGAACAATATCGTCTCGTGCCGGAGCAGGCTGTTTTTGAATCCGTGTTTATCCGTGTCCATCCGTGGTTAATTCCTTTGCTTTCGGTTCCGCAAACCGTCGGCGACGACGGCGAGCAGAATAATCCCGCCCTGAATCACTTTCCCCCAAAACGCTTCTACGTGCAGATGCGTCAGCGCCGGACTGATGCACGCGAGCAGCAGCAGGCCGGCGAACACTCCCCAGAATGTCCCGCGCCCGCCGGAAATCGCCACACCGCCGACGACCACGGCGGCGATGGTTTTCAATTCCAGTCCCGTGCCGGAATTCGGATCCACCTGCGGCGACTGGATGGTGTTCATCATCGCCGCAAGGCCGGTCAGCGCACCCATGAAGACAAAAACGCCAAACGTTATGAGCCGCGGACGGATTCCGGCCAGCCGCGCGGCTTCGGCGTCCGAGCCGACGGCATAAATAAAGCGGCCAATGGAAATATGTTTCATTGCCAGCGCCAGCACCACCAGCAAGGCGAGCGCGACGAGGACGAGCGTTGTCTGCCCGGTCATCTGGCTCAAGCCGAACCATTGCACGCCGTTGGGCAGGTCCACCCAGACACCCTGCCGCAGCCAGCGCAGGCCTTCGCGCCACGTCACCATCGTCGCCAGCGTGACGACGATTGACGGCAATCTCAGTCCGGCCACCAATGCGCCGTTGAACGCGCCGAAAGCCGCCCCGATTAAAATTGAAGCGGCGAGCACCAGCGCCAACGGCCAGTGCATGGCCGCGAGCAATCCAGCGCAAACGCTGCACACGGCAAATTGTGAGCCGACGGAAATGTCAATCTGGCGGCAGATGATCACCAGTGCCATGCCGCACGCGACCACCAGGGTCGGCACCTCCCTCGTGACGAGCGACAGCAGCGGTTGCGGCTGGAAAAACGACGGCGCGAAAATTGCCAGCGCCAGCAGCAGGATGCCGAGCGCGGCGGCGACGGACAGTTCGCGAAAATATTTTTTCAGCATGGCGAGCCTCCGTCGAGAAAGCTCCAAGTTCCAAGCTCCAACACCCAGAGAAGCTCCAAATCCCAAATTCCAAAACGATTGCCACCTCGCGCGCCGACTTGAAGCTTGGTGCTTGAAGTTTCTCTGGAGCTTGGATGTTGGTGCTTGGAATTTTTCATTTCGTTTGTCCCAATGCCGCGGACATCACGTCGTGTGCCGCGCTTTTGCCGGGCAGCATCGCGGCGATTGTTCCGCCGCGCATCACGGCGATGCGGTCACTCATGCCGAGGATTTCCGGCAGATCGCTCGAAATCATCAGCACGGCTAGGCCGTCCTTCGCCAGCTGCCGGATGATTTTGTGGATTTCACTTTTTGCGCCGACGTCCACGCCTTGGGTCGGTTCGTCGAGAATCAAAACTTTCGGTTTCGTCGCCAGCCAGCGCGCGAGCGACACTTTTTGCTGGTTGCCACCGGAAAGCGAATGGCCCGGCGTTTCCGGGCCGTAAGCGCGCACGTCCAACTGGCGGATGAAATCCAGCGCGCACGTGCGCTCCGCGCCGAACCGCAGCCAGGTTCCCGGAAAGATTTGCCGGTGAATCGCCATCGTCATGTTTTGTGCGAGAGGCATTTCGAGAATGACGCCGTGACGCCGCCGATCTTCCGGAACGTAGGCAATGCCGCGCGCAACGGCTTCCTGCGGTGAATGGATTTCAATTTTTTCGCCGCGCAGAAAAATTTCACCGGCATCGGCGGGCGTGATGCCGAAAATGGTCCGGGCCAACTCCGTCCGTCCTGCTCCGACAAGTCCGGCGAGGCCGAGAATTTCCCCGGCGCGGACCTCGAGCGAAACGTTTTTCACGCCACCGTCAGCGCAGCCGAGATTTTTCAGCGAGAGAGCGGTTTCGCCCGGTTCGCTTTCGGCGGGCGGAAAAATCTGGGAAATTTCGCGACCAACCATCATGCGGATGAGTTCGGATTCGGTTAAAGCAGGACAGGCGTCTCGCCTGCCTCCAATCTCCTGTTCCGCTTGAGCGGAAGATTGATTTGAGACAGGCTGGAAGCCTGTCCCACCTTGAACATAGCGTGTTCCCACGCTCTCGCCGTCGCGCAAAACGGTCACGCGGTCGGCAAGTTGGAAGATTTCCTCCAGCCGGTGTGAAATGTAAATGACGCCGACACCGCTCGCGCGCAAATCGCGGACGACGGCAAAAAGCAATTGGGTCTCCTGTTGCGTGAGCGATGACGTCGGTTCGTCCATGATGACGATGCGGGCACCAGAACCGATGGCACAGGCGATCTCGACGAGCTGCTGCTCCGGCATGGAAAGCGAGCGGATTTCGGTATCCGGTGAAATTTCCGCACCAATGCGATCCAATAATATTTGCGCGCGTCCACGGCGAGAATACCAATCCGCGCGCGAGAAAACCTTGGTTTGTTCCAGCCGCAGCGCGATGTTTTCGGCGACTGTCAAATCGGGAAACAGCGCCGGTTGCTGGTAAATGCAGGCGATGCCGAGGTTGTGCGCGGCGGCCGGCGAGAGATTTTCCACGCGGCCGCCCTTGATTTCAATCGTGCCTCCGTCCGGCTGATGCGCGCCAGTGATGATTTTGATGAGGGTGGATTTGCCCGCGCCGTTTTCGCCAAGCAGCGCGTGGACCTCGCCCGCGTGCAAATCAAACGAGACGCCTTTGAGCGCGCGGACGGCGCCGAAGGACTTGGCGACGTTTGAAAGTTGCAGAAGCATTTTCAAGCGTCATGACCGTGGAATAAAATTCGCAGCACGCCTGCACCCGGACAATTTTCGGCACGACTTGGAGTTCATTGCCGTGATGCTGCCAGCCGAGTCACGCTGCCGCTTGGGCCGATTTTTCCAGCAGGCGAGGATAAGCGAAGCCATAGATTGTCGTGGCGATAAAGCCGATCAAGGGCAGGGTGAAGGAGATCCCCACGCTGTGGTAGCGGTCCCAAAGCCAGCCCATCAGCACCGCCGAGATGGAGCCGGCGGCGCCGACCGCCATCACATGGAACGAGGCGGCGATTTTGGTCTGCTGACCGAGGTTGCGCACGCTCATGGCGAAGATGAACGGGAACATGATGGACATGAACAGCCAGCTGAGCGGGAGGATCATCCATGAGACCATTTTGATGTCGGCGATTGCCAACAGGATGACGATGGAGTTGGCGATGCCGTAAAGAGCGAGCATGAGGTTGGGCTTGATAACCCGCGCGATGGGCGCACCGCTGAAGCGACCGATGGCATAGAGAACCATGGCGAAGGTGATCACATAGGCCGCCGTGGCGTCGGAAGTGCCCGCGTGCCAGAGTGATCCATACCACGCAAAGAGTGGGGCTGTTGAGGTCGTCCCGGCAGCGTCTGTGACAACCGCGTTATTCACGATGTAGTTCAACGCAAACGCGTTTATCCCTATCTGTGAGATGATGTAAAGGAACTGGGTGAAAACACCCCACTTGAAATGCGGCAAATGGGACAGGGGGGCTTTGAAAATTGACGTGTCGTCAACTTCCCCGGCCTTGTTGTCGCCGTCAATGCTTGGCAATTTGATGAAGGAAAAAGCGCCGAAGACGACAAGCACCACGCAGCCCAAAACAACGTAGGGAAGGATCAAGGAGTGGAAATCCGCGGGCGCGCCGGCTTCCGTTTTGTGACGGAACAGGAGGAAGCCGCCAATGGTGGGCGCAATGATATAGGCACAGGAGTTGAACGCCTGTGCCACCGACAATCGCCCCGGCGCGCCGTCCTTCGGGCCAAGCACGGTGACATAAGGATTCGCCGCCGTCTCAATGGTCGCGAGGCCGGTGGAGAGAACGAACAACGCCGCGAGAAAAGCCCAAAATGACTTGAACACCAGGCCGGCCGGAATGAACAGAAACGCGCCGGTGGCCAGAATCGCCAACCCCACCAGGATGCTTCGCTGGTAGCCGATGCGACGATTCAGCAGTGCCGCAGGGAACGCCAGGAGCAAATACGGGAAGAAGACCGACGTCTGGACGAGGCCCGACTGCGCCTTGCTGATGTTGAGGATATTCTGAAAATGCTTGTTCAGGACATCCAGCATGGAATGGCAGAACCCCCAGATGAAAAACAGGGAGGCGACCATGAGGAACGCGAACATTAACGGATTGCGGTTTGGTTTCATGAGAGTTTCAATCTGGTCGTAAGTTGTATTATTTGAGGTTCGTTGAAAATGCCGTTTTACTTCCGCCTGCTCAAGACTTCTTTTTCGTAACGTTTCACTTCCGCGAGCCAGCTTTCACCGGCGGGCGCTCCAACTCGTTCCCCGGCGTGTTGCTGTTGTTCTTGAGGTTGGTCGCTCATAGGCTTTGGTTTGGACTGGATTGGCCAACAAATTGATGATTCAAATCCGTTTCGACAAGATTTCTTTTTCATCACGCTTCGCTTCCGCCGCCATGCCGGCCTTCAGGTTCATCTTGAATGCATGGCGTTGCGGTTGGAGGCAATTAACCAAAAATTGCCTGCATCAATTTATGCAACGTCCAGCCGGCTTTCATACCCGCTCCCCATCCAACGATACACGTCGAGAACACGAGCGTTGCGATGCCGCCAGCGATGAGCAGGTGCGCCTTTTTGCTGGAGCCTTTCCACTCGTGCAAAATCCAGCCCCACATCGTGCTGAAGATGATGATGCTCGCCATGTGCAGCGTCCATGAGGCGAAGCTGAATTGTCCCATCTGGGTCTCGCCCATCGAGTAAAAGAAAAACTGGAAATACCACAGCGTCCCTGCCAGCGCAGAGAAAAGAAAGTTAGCCAGCACCGGGATTTTCAGATCACTAGGCGCGACGGACGCCTGTGCCGGGGCTGACGCGCCGCTGCCGAGACCGCCGTGGTGGGCGTGTTCCGGTCGCACATGCGAGGCAAAATATTGGTAGCCGGAGTTGTTTTTGATGTTCAGCAGCACGCACCAGATGAAATTGGTGGTGAACCCGCCAGCCAGCACGACACAAAGTCTCGGCAAACCGACCAAAAACGTAGGCGTGCCAGCCAGTGCAGAAGCGGCGTTAATCGGTTTGCCCCAAGTCAGCGCATACGAGAAACAAGCACTCATGATGCCGGAAAACGTCGCCACCAGGATGCCCTTGGTGAAATTGAATTCTTTAATGGCCTTCATTTTTTGTTCGTCCGGCATTTGCATTTCCTTGGTCCAGCCCGCCAACGCGGCGATGCCGATGCCCAGCAAACAGACCGCCACACCGACCAGCGTGACTTGACCAGAAGTGCTCTTGGCAATCTGACCGATGGTTTCGGCAACCGCATCTTTCGGAAAAAAACCGGGAAATATCGGCGGAATCAAAGTTCCAAACGCCGCGCAATAACCGAGCGCCACTCCCATGCCCAGCGACATGCCGAGATAGCGCATCGTCAACCCGAACGTCAGCCCGCCAAAACCCCACATCGCGCCGAAGAAATACGTCCACCAGAGCGTCGTCAACGATTGCTGCTTCAATACGCCCGGCAGATCGTGAGTCATCGTGGACGCCAGAAGCCAAGGGCAGATGATCCACGAGAAAAATCCACCGACGAGCCAATAGGTTTCCCATGACCATTTTTTTACGCCGCGATAGGGGACGTAAAAACTGCCGGAAGCGAGGCCGCCGAGCCAGTGAAAGAAAACGCCAAGAAATGGATTTGGAGTCACGCTTGGGTTTGGATTAAGTCGGAGAAATACGATTTACCGTCGTTTCGACAAAACGTCTTTTTCGTAACGTTTTACTTCCGCCAGCCATTCTTCGCCAACCGGCGCGCCCGACTTGAGGCAGTAATAATCCCAAACCGCCGCAAACGGCATGGTCTTGGCCTCTTCCATCAGCGCGAGGCGGGAAGTGTAATCACCGGCAAGTTCGAGTTGCTTGAACTTGGCGATCGGGTCGAGCATGGCGATGCACAGGGCGCGAAGCATGTTGCGCGCGCCGACGGTCCACGCGGCGACGCGGTTGATGCTCGCGTCGAAGAAATCCAGCCCGATGTGCGTGCGGCCAAGATAATCCCCGCGCACCAGTTCCTGCGCGATGGCCATCAGCGGATCGTCAAGAATCACCACGTGGTCGCTGTCCCAGCGGACGCCGCGGCTGACGTGCAGCAGGATTTCCGGCACGAAACACAGCACGGACGAAATCTTGTCCGCCATGTTTTCGGTCGGATGATAATGGCCGGCGTCCAGACAGACGAGCTTCTGGTTCTTTACCGCGTAGCCGAGATAAAATTCGTGTATGCCCACGGTGTAGCTTTCGCAGCCGATGCCAAACAGCTTGCCTTCGATGGCGTCGAGATTGTGCCTGGGGTTCAGCGGTTTTTTGAAAACTTCGTCGAGCGCCACGGCGAGCCGTTCGCGCGGACCACGACGGTCGGCGGGTGTGTCCTTCATGCCGTCGGGAATCCAGACGTTGGTGACGGTGGTGGTGCCGAGCGCCTTGCCCATCGAGGCGCCAATCTCGCGGCTGGCCTGGCAATGCTCGATCCAGAACTGGCGGATGCCCTTGTCGGGATGCGACAGCGTGCCGTCGCCCGACTTGGGATGCGAGAAGCACGTCGGGTTGAAATCCAGACCGATGCCGAGCGACTTGGCCCAATCAATCCAGTTCTTGAAATGCTTCGGCTCGATTTCATTGCGGTCAACTTTCTTGCCGCCGAACTCGCCGTAAATGGCGTGCAGGTTGAAGCGGTGTTTGCCGGGAATGAGCGACAACGCCTTCTCGGCATCGGCGCGCAGCTCTTCGGGCGTGCGGGCTTTGCCGGGATAGTTGCCGGTGGCGACGAGTCCACCGCCGAGCGTGCCGCCGAAATTTTCAAACCCGCCCACGTCGTCGCCCTGCCAGCAATGCAAGGACACGGGGACTTTCTCCAGGTTTTTTAACACACGATCCACGTCCACGCTGGATTCCGCGTAACGTTCCCGGGCGAGCGAGAAGGATTTTTCCAGGTTCGGATTTTTTTTCATCGGAGGATTTCAGTTCACAGTTTCAACATTTTTCGGCGGACCGCCTCGTCGGGCCGGCCCGAAATGCGCTCGACGTGTTCCGGCGTCATGAACGTCGGCCCGCCCAGCGCCGCCGCGCCCACCCAGATGCCCGCCGTCTTTTCCGCCATCAACATCGCGGACAGGACGGCTTCGATGGAGTGGCCCAGCGTGATGATGCCATGGTTTTCCATGAGAATGACGCGCGGAGGACGACCAACGGCATGGAGAAATTTTTCCGTCTGTTCGCGGATGGCCTGGGCCAGCTTCAGGCCGGGATCGGTGTAGGGGATGAACACCGACGCCACGTCGCAGCAGACGATTTCATCGGGGAAAATTCTCTTTTCGGCGAACTCCCGCGCGCGCGGCGAGCAAAGGATGGAATTGACCGCCGGCGCATGGGTGTGTCCCACGAATTCAATTCCCGGCAGGGTGAGCAGCCAGGCGTGGAACAGCGCCTCAACCGACGGTTTCTTCGCCGTGGCATCGAGCCGAGAATTGAGCAGCGTCCCGTCAATTTCCGCGTCGCTCAAGTTGTTTTTTTCAAGCAGTGACAGCAGCGTTTTCGCGCGACACTCGACGATTCCGCCCTTGTCGAGCGTGGGGAGACTGCAACCGCTGGCCTTCACGAGAAAAGTTTCACTGCTCAACTTGGCCGAGGCGTTGCCCTCGCCCAGGATGGCCATCTGGCGCGCGGGATCGCCCAGCTTGTGCGAGAGATCGAGCAGGAGTTTTAATTTTTCACGGCGGTCTGGTGCGGGCGTGGAGGAATGAGTTTGAAGTTTTTTGCGTTGCATCCGGATAATTCAAAAAAAATTGACGTCGAAATGCAAACCAATTCGCGCAAATCACCAGGAATGTTCGAGTGGTTTTACGCACCGTCAGCGACGGGAGCCAGCCGCCGATGACGTTCGATTTGTCTCTGAGCGAATTGGCTGGCTTCCGTTCGCTGCACTGTCTTGTTGGCCGGCTTTCGCTTGGAGGAGAATGTTGCGTTTGCTGCAAGACCCGATGTTCGTGCATTTCTCGCACCCGGTCAGGCTTCTCTTGATGATGCAGCATTCGAAAACCTGGCAATTGCGTCCGGACCAACACCGAACCCCGGCACCCTCGCACTCACGTTGCTGGTATTTGCGGCACCGGGAACAGTCCCTGCCGCACACGCCTTTAAGCCGGATTGTTTCAGGTTCACCCCGAACAACTCGGCGGGCGAATTCGCTCGCCTCGGAGACATGGGCATCAGCGACCAGGTCCACATATTGGTTCACGTCTTGCCGAAATTGGTATTTATCAGTGCCCACGCGCAGAGCCAGTCCGCCCATGAACTGCTTGCGATTCTGCCGCAATAGCGCCTCCATATCGATCAAGGTCGCGCCCAGCATCCCATAATATGTGCAAAATGCGGCGGACCTTTTCAAAGTTGCCTCCTTTATGAACTCCACCACCACCGGATGAGGCCGCCTGAACTCGGTGGGAGTGCCGATAAAGGCAATCTCCGCGTCTTGAGCCTCATTGATGCACCTGGCCCACAATGCCTTTTCCTTGGCGAGTTCGGCTTTGCTTCTTCGCCCTTTCTTGGGCAGGTTCAGGGGCAGGGCCTCGGTTCGCAGCGACTGCGCCACCGCTTCGGCGATTTTCTTCGTGTTTCCCGTTTTTGAGTAGTAGACGACCAGCGATCTCATGTGATCACCCCATCAAAACAAGTGGGTGCCTGTGACGTAAGTTGGCCAACAGGCATTGTGCCACGGAGCATGCACAACGGTGTGTATGGTCCTTTTCTCAGCCATGGGTTTATGAAAGCGGACTTGCGAGTTTCTGTCAAAGATTATTAGTTCTTGCGGACGGCAACTCTGGCCCAAGTCCGTCACTCGGTTCCACTCACCCGGCTGATGACGACGCTCCAAAAATTGCAGATCAAGACACCAAGGTTGACAAGAATTATTGCGCAGAACGCGAAAGGGTGATAGAACTCTTGCGCCCAATTCAATTCAAATTTATGAATGCCTCCAAATTGTTCCCACTTGCCCTGATGCTCCTGATGCCGGTTTCAAGTTTTGCCGCGCCCGCCGATTCCCCGCGCGAACGCGTTTCCCTGAACGCCAACTGGCGTTTCATCAAGGGCGACGCGCCCGAAGGCGGAACGAACCTGAGCTACGCGGCCATCCGCGCCTGGATTCTGCCGACGGGCAATCCGTTTTCGACGAATGCGCCCGCCGCGTGGCCGGACGGTGAACCGGGCGGCGTCATTTCCTTCGCGCAGCCCGGTTTTAACGACAGCCAGTGGCGGCTGCTGAACCTGCCGCACGACTGGGGCATCGAGGGGCCGTTCGACAAGGCATTGTCCGGCTCCACCGGCAGGCTGCCGTGGGCCGGCGTCGCGTGGTATCGCAAGCATCTCGACATCCCGGCGGCCGACGCGGGCAAAAAAATCTATCTGGACGTGGACGGCGCGATGGCCTACGCGACGGTCTGGATCAACGGAAAATGCGCCGGCGGCTGGCCGTATGGCTATGCCTCATGGCGGGTTGACCTGACGCCGTTCGTGAATTTCGGCGGTGAAAATGTCATTGCCATCCGCCTCGACAATCCGCCGGATTCGTCGCGCTGGTATCCGGGCGGCGGCATTTACCGCAACGTCTGGCTCATCAAGACCGAGCCGGTTTATGTCGCGCATTGGGGCACTTACATCACCACGCCGCTGGTCGGTCCCGCGGCCGCCGTCGTGCGGGTGAATACCAAAATGGTAAATGAATCCACCAATGACGCGGAATTGACGGTGGAAACGAAACTCTACCCGCTCGACGCCAATGGCAGAAAATCCGGCGCGGCCGTGGGCGATTACTGGAAGTCCGTGACCATTCCCGCCGGAACGAGCGCTACGAACCAGAGCGAAATCAGGGTGACGAATCCGAAATTGTGGAGTCTCGAACAACCCAACCTTTACGTCGCGGTCACCACACTGACCCAGAACAGCAATGTCGTGGACAAGGTGGAGAACAATTTCGGCATCCGCACCATTGAGTTCACCGCGACCGCCGGTTTTCTGCTAAACGGCAAGCGCGTGCCCATCAATGGCGTTTGCGATCACCACGATCTCGGCGCGCTCGGCTCGGCCATCAACGTCAGCGCGCTGGAGCGGCAGGTCAGAATTTTGAAGGATTTCGGCTGCAATGCCATCCGCACCAGCCACAATATGCCCGCGCCGGAACTGCTCGACGTGTGCGACCGGCTCGGCATGCTCGTGATGGACGAGTCCTTCGATTGCTGGGAGGGCCGCAAGACGCAGAACGATTATCATCTGCTGTTCGACGCCTGGCATGAGCGCGACTGGCGCGCGGAACTGCGCCGCGACCGCAATCATCCTTCAATCATTTTGTGGAGCATCGGCAACGAGGTCGGCGAGCAGACCCGGCCCGCCCAATTCTGGATCCCCGCCGAATTGACGGCCATCGCCCACCAGGAAGACCCGACGCGCCCGACGACCTCCGCGAACAACCAGTTGAACGCCGGTTACAACGGCTTTCTGACCAACGAGGATGTGTTTGGCTACAACTACAAACCCACCGAGTATGGCCGGTTCCGCACGGCGAATCCGGCCAAGCCGATTTACGGCAGCGAGACCGCCTCGTGCATCAGCTCGCGCGGCGAATACTCCTTCCCCGTCACCACCAACAAGGCCGGCGGCCTGATGCAGTCGATCTTCCAGATGAGTTCTTACGACCTCTACGCGCCGCGCTGGGCGACGCCACCGGACTGGGAATTTGACGGGCAGGACCGATACCCGTTCGTCGCGGGCGAATTTGTCTGGACGGGCTTTGATTATCTCGGCGAGCCCACACCCTATGGCGGACGCAACGACCCCTCCCGCAGTTCCTATTTCGGCATCGTTGACCTTGCCGGCTTTTCCAAGGACCGCTTCTATCTCTATCAGGCGCGCTGGCGTCCCGATTTGCCGATGGCGCACATTCTGCCGCACTGGAACTGGCCGGAACGCGCGGCACAACAAGTTACGAACGCAGTTACCGGAAGCTTGACGAATCGCCCCGGCCTGGTCACGCCGGTTCATGTTTATACGTCCGGCGACTCGGCGGAACTTTTCCTCAACGGCAAATCCCTTGGTCTTAAGAAAAAGGGGCCGTTTGAATATCGCCTGCACTGGGACGACGTGAAATACAAACCCGGCACGCTCAAGGTTGTCGCCTACAAAAACGGCAAGAAATGGGCGACCGATGTGATGAAAACGGCTGGCCCGGCGGCGAAACTCACGTTGCAAGCCGATCGCGCAAAAATCGCCGCCGACGGCCAGGAACTTTCCTACATCACCGTGACCGTGGCGGACAAAAGCGGCTTGCTCGTCCCGCGCTCGAAGAACCACATCAAGTTTGAAATCGAAGGCCCAGGCGAAATCGTTGCCACGGACAATGGCGACGCGACGAGCTTCGAATCGTTCCAGGCCCCGGAACACAACGCCTACAATGGACTGGCGCTGGTCATCGTCCGCGCCAAGGCCGGTCAGCCTGGAACCTTTACGGTGAAGGCAGAATCCGACGGGCTTAAAGCCGGCGCGTTTCGCATCGAAGGCAAATAACGGATGGGCGCAACTCGGTGGTTGTGGCAGTTCCAGTTGCCATCGGCATGGTTGGGCGGTCTGGGGAAAAGCGGCGGAGGGCCGCCGCACTCCACGACGCTGGCGCGAATTTCTTGCGACTGCCGTATTGCGCGAAGCGTTTTGGACTGCGCCAGCCCTCTGGCGCTTTGTTCGTGAGGTAATGATTTCTCATTGAACCTTGGTCCGCCAAAGTCAATATGGACTGCTATATGAGATTCGCATGGTTATATCCGCTGCTGTTTTCGGCCGCGATTTCGGTGTCTGCCCAGATGGTTTCCACGGACACCAACCTCACCGCCCGCGAAGAACAAATTGTCGCCGCTTCGCAAGCCGCTGGGAAAATCATGGTTAAGAGTAGCGGCGGCGCCATCGCCGCCACGCCGCCGCTGGGTTGGAACAGCTACGACACTTTTGGCGACTCCGTCGTCGAATCCGAGGTGCTCTCGAATGCGGCGTGGTTTCAGGAACATCTCCAGCCGCTTGGCTGGGACATCATCGTCATTGATTTTCGATGGTATGACCCGGAGCCGACCGGCGACGACCGCCTGTTGAACCGCACCCGCACCGGCGCGGCGCTCGCGACGGATGAATTCGGGCGCTTGTTGCCAGCGCCCAACCGTTTTCCCTCCGCCACCAACGGCGTTGGTTTCAAGCCGCTCGCCGACCAGTTGCACGCGATGGGTTTGAAATTCGGCATCCACGTCATGCGCGGCATCCCGCGCCAGGCCGTGATCGCCGGAACGAAAATTCTGGGCGGCGATTTCACCGCTGCCGATGCCGGCGACACCAACAACAAATGTGTCTGGTGTCCCGACATGTTTGGCGTGCAGAGCAATGCCGCCGGGCAGGCATGGTATGATTCCTGTCTGAAACTCTGGGCAGGGTGGGGGGTGGATTATATCAAGGTGGACGACCTTTCGCAGCCTTACCACACGGCTGAAATTGAAATGCTCCGCTGTGCGATTGACGAATGCGGACGCTCGATTGTTTTCAGCACGTCGCCCGGGCCGACGCTGACCAGCCACGCCGGGCACATCGCGGCCAACGCGAATCTGTGGCGCATCTCCGGCGATTTCTGGGACCGCTGGCAGAAGATCGACGCGCAGTTCGACCTCATCGCGCAATGGCAGGGCGCGGGCGGCCCCGGCCACTGGCCGGACGCCGACATGATTCCACTGGGCCACATCGCCATCCGCTCGAAGATGGGCGGCAGTCCGCACTGGACGCATTTCACACGCGACGAGCAGCTCACGCTGATGTCGCTCTGGGCGCTTGCGCCGTCGCCGCTCATGCTCGGCATGAACCTGCCGGACAACGACGACTGGACGACCGCGTTGCTGACCAATCCCGAGGTGCTGGCGGTGGACCAGGACAGGCGCGGCGAAACGGCGCGGCGCATCTTCGCTTCAGGACAGACGGCGGAAATTTGGACGCGGAAACTCGCCGACGGTTCGTTCGCCGTGGGCTTTTTCAACCGCACAGACGACGCGGTGAAAGTGGATTATGCGTGGCGGAACCTCGGATTTCATTTCGCGCCCAAAGTCCGCGATCTGTGGCTGCGAAAAGATTTGGACAAATCAAAACACTTCACCGCCGAAATCCCGCCTCATGGCTGCGTGCTGCTCAAAGTGCGCTGAACCGCGAACTACACGAAAGACGCGAACTCAAAAACTTTGACACGAATTTCACGAATTGCCACGAATTCAAATGCGCTGAAGGCGCTATGGAAATTAGTTGAATTTGCGTCAATTCGTGAAATTCGTGTTAGGATCTTCACGGCTTTTGCTGGGCCGGAGTTGGAATCGCTCCGTCGTTCAAGTCCGGGTCGAACTTGCGGGCTGGCTCCGTTGATGTGGAGGCGCTGCGTGCTTCTGCCCAAAGGCTGTCAACCTGTTCCGGCGTGAGCGTCGCCGCCGGTTTGAATTTTTCTCCGGCCATGTAATCCAGCAGGGAGCGGCGCAGTTGCTGCAATTCCGAACCGCCGCGTTCATTGTCCAGATTGATGGCCGAGACCAGCAGGCGGCCCGGCCCGACGTTGCATTCGAAAATCACGCCGAGCTGCCAGTTGCGGTTCCAATCGTCAATCGCCGACACGATGGGACGGAGCGACGGCGGGGCTTTGGAGAGATTGACCGAGCGGACGTTGTTCACGAGTTGCGTCCACTGCCAGTCGCAGTTCGTCTCGGTGGGAAATTCCGCGAGCGCCGGATGTTTGGTGTCGCAGAGCAGGCCGAGCATCGCGTCGAATTTCGGCCTCGTATTTTGCGGCGGACGGACGGTCATCTGGATGTTCCAAAAAACTGGAACATTTTTCATCGGCGGACATTTCGCGGGATCAAGATTGGCGGCGCCCGGCATGAAAAGCACTTTGCCACCGGCGGCAAGTCGCGTCGCGGCTTCGCTCCAGGTCCTCGTCACGAACACATCTGGCGGCGTGGTCGTGCTGACTTGCGCCGGATAGAGCCAGAAATTCCAGTCGTTCTCTGCCGTAGGACGGGCGTCGCGCCCGTCTCCATTTTCTTGTTCCGCTTGGGCGGAAGTTCGATTTGAGACAGGCGCGACGCCTGTTCTACGGATTTCGACCACCAGCTTGTAAGCGCCCGGCGCAGTGAGCTTCGACAAATTCGCAGAAACTTTACCAAGCGGAATATTTTTCCCGATGGGAATGTCGCGCGCTTCCCATGCACCGCTGGCGACCGTCGCGCCGGCAGAGTTCACAATCTTCCATTGCGGCACGGCATTCGTGATGGGCTTTTCGCCGAAGTGATAGATTTCCACATCCGATTCGAGGGTTTGGTCGCTGGTGTAAATGCGGCTGGCGAGCCGCGCCAGCGGAACAGTCGGGCCGGCGAAGTGGCGAAATTCCGTCGCCGTCACGTAGCTCTTCGGCTCCCAGAACGCATCCACGACGCCGATGAGCGCGGTTCCCTGACCCAGATAATCGTGCAGGTCGAGCAATTGAAAACCGGAAAGGCCGGGCGTGCGGAGGTTGGCCTCGATTTCTTCTTTGTAAGTCTCGACTTGAAAACGACCGGACGCCCAGGCGAAGGCGTGGTCTTGGTCCAGCACGTCTTCCTGTCCGGCGATATACTTGAAAATGTCGTAGTTGCTGGGTTTTAAATAGCCCGTGAATTTCTTGATCACGTCGAAGTCGGGATAGGCGCACCACTGGCCGACCTCATGCGCGAGCACGGGGATGTGGACGGTTTCAAGCGCGTCGCGGTAATCGCCGCCGAACCAGCCGGAGGTGTTGCGCAAATTGCCGTTGCCGAAGCGGACGAGCGAGGCGTATTGCGCGCCGCCAAAGACCTGCGACGGATCCGCCCAGCCGGTGCCGGCGGAATACAGACGGCGGTTGTCCTTTGCGTAATTGGTGGCCGCCCATTGTGGCGTGAAACGCTGGTAATTGCGCGGCTCGTTGCTCGGCGAAAGCAGAATGAACGACGGGTGATTGCCGTAGGCTGCGAGGAGACGCGTGGTTTCGTCGTTCAGCCACTGCTGCATCTCCGGGCTGCCGAAATCGCTCCACAAGCCGCATTCCGGCTGGAGATAAAAACCCATTTCATCGGCGGCTTCAAACGCGGCTTCGGGCGGGCACCACGAGTGGAACCGGATTCCATTCAGGCCGTAATCCTTGCAGGTCTGGATGATTTTTTTCCACGACCCGACATCCATCGCCGGATAACCCGTGAGTGGAAATTCGCCGCCGTCATGCGTGAGCCGCAAGTTGACGGGGCGGCCGTTGATGAGGAGGTCTTTGTCGTTGTGCGTAATTTCGCGCAGCCCGAAGGTGATTTCGCGTGAGTCGAGATTCCCATCGCCGGAAAGTATCACTGAAAACTTTTGCATCGTCGGATTGAACTCGTCCCATAATTTTGAATTCTCATCAGATGCAAAAAGTATTTCTCCTTCTTCCTTTCCACCGTTCGTTTGCCAATCAATAGACCAAGCGACAGTTGGAAACGGTGACGAAAATGGAAAAGTTCCTTTGCCACACGAAAGCACTCCGTGGCCCGATTTGCCAGTAATGTTGCCGATGCTGACGACAACGCGGGCAGTTCTATTACTAAGATTTGGAAAAACTTGCACGTCCTCAATCCACACTGGCGCTGTGCTTCGCAGTTCAATTTTCCCCACGATGCCGTTCCACGCCGCGCCGAGCGAATCGGAGACGCTGTGAGCGTCCACCATGTGTCCGCGCGCCGGAAGTTGCAGGCGGTTGTCAACGCGGATGCTCAAATGGTGTTTGCCCGGCGTGAGCACGCCGAGATCGGTGATGTGAGGCGCGTCGAGGCTGTCGTTTGCGGGATATTCCTTGTCATCAACCCAGACGGTGCTTTGCCAGTGCGCGCGCTCCAGAAAAAGCGTGAAATGGCGGCCCTGCCAGCCGGCGGGTATTTCCATTTCGCGCTGATACCACGCAGCGCCGAGATAATGCTTCGGCGGCTGGGAGAGAAACGGCACTTCCACGTGGCCCGGCTGTGAAAAATGGTCGCGCAGGCTCGCGGGCTGGATTTTCCACCACGCATCCCCGAGCGTGAGCACCCACGGCGTGTTCGTGCTGATGTCGTCGCCGTAGCCTTGCGCCTGGAGAATGCCGGGCAATTTGATTTTGTCCGACAGATTTTTGGCGAACCACTGCTCATTCGTCCCAACGTCGTTGCGGTCGAGCGCAAAGCGCCATTCGCCGGCAAGCGGAATGGTTTCAGCGGCGCGCAAAAGCGTGGTTGACAGGCAAGCCATGACAAGAATTGGCAGAAAAATAATCCGTTTCATATTTTTGGATGAATCATTTAGTCCACGAGTTCACGTTGAATCTGTTCGAGCGATTTGTTTTTCGTCTCCGGCAGTTTAAAGAAAATGAAGACAAAGCCGAACACGCAAATCGCGGCGTAGAGCCAGAAGGTTCCCGCCGGGCCGAGTTTTGCGTTCAAAATCGGAAACGTGTAAGTCAGGAGGAAGCACGCCAGCCACAACGCCGCAACCGCAACCGCCATCGCCGCGCCGCGGATGCGGTTCGGGAAGATTTCCGAAATGATGACCCACGTCACCGGCGCGAGTGAAATGGAATAGCACGCGATGGCCGAGAGCACGAGCAGCAGCATCGGCAGGCCGGTTACGGACGCATGGTAGCAGAAGCCCAGAACCAGATAAATGACAGCAAGCCCTGCCGCGCCGAAAAGCATCAATGGCCGCCGGCCACCGCGATCCACCACGCCGAGCGCGACAAAAGTGAACGCGAGGTTCACCGATCCGGTCCACACGATGTGTTTGAGCACGGTCGAAATGTCGTAGCCGGCCGCATGGAAAATTTCCTCGGCATAGTTGAAAATCACGTTGATGCCGCACCATTGCTGGAACATCGCCAGCACAACGCCGAGCAACAGGACCTTTCGCATCTTCGGCTGGAGCAGTTCCCTGAAATCCACTTTCTCGGTTTCGTTCACCAGCGTGGTCTCGATTTCCTTGAGCGCGCTGCCCGCGTAAATTTCGCCGCCGATTTTCGCCAAAATCGTCTCTGCGCCTTCGGGTTTCCCGTTTTTCGCGAGCCAGCGCGGGCTTTCGGGAACGAAAAACATACCGACAAAAAACAACGCGGCGGGAGCGGCGGTGAGCGCGAACATCCAGCGCCAGCCGGACTGGCCAAACCAGGAATTCACGATGAATTCGTCGCTCGCGCCCTGTGGCAGATCGCGGACGAGCCACCAGTTGATCAATTGCGCCGACAACACGCCGACGACGATCGTGAGCTGGTTGATGGAAACCAGTTTGCCGCGCATTTGTGCCGGGGCAATTTCCGCGATATACATCGGCGAAAGATTGGACGCGAGGCCGATGGCCACGCCGCCCAAAATCCGCCATGCAACAAAAATGAAAAACGTCGGCGCGAGGGCATTGCCGATGGAAGTCGCCGCGAACAAAAACGCCGACACGATCAATAATTTTTTGCGGCCAAACTTGTCGCTCAACGCGCCGGCGACAAGCGCGCCGACGAAACAGCCGATGAGCGCGCAACTGTTGGCCCAGCCGGATTGTGCGGCGTTTGTCAGATGAAAATATCTTTCAAAAAACGGCTTCGCGCCGCCGATGACCACCCAATCGTAGCCGAAAAGCAGTCCGCCCAGCGCGGCCACGAGGGAGATGAGCCAGATGTAGCCGTAATGGTATTCGGCTTTGAGGTTTGAGGATTCGGTTGCGGTTGTGTTGATCATGATTTTCGCTTCCGTTGAAAAAATTCCGCCAACAAATCCGCTGCGAGCGCGTGGTTCGGGTCGCGTTTCAAAACCTGTTTTAACAACGCCTTCGCCTTTGCCTTTCGCCTCAATCCCAGATGCGCCTGGGCCTGAAGGAACAACGCCAGCGTCTCCTGCCGGAACTGGAGGTCGTCGTCAAACAGCAGCATTGTCGGCAGCGAGGTGGCAAAATAATCAATCTTCGCGGGCTTTTTGGCGAGTTTGTTCGCGTAGGCCAGGAGATCACGCAAAAGTTTTTTTGCTTTCATTTTTTGGCCGAGCCTCTCCCAAGCCAAAGCGGAGTAAAAAGTCATTTCCGAAAACGCGCGGACGCTCATCTCCTGAAAATCGCCCTTGAACATCGCGGCGGCGAGCCAGTGCTCGCGCGCGGATTTTTTTTCACCCAAAAAATTCAGCGCGACGCCGAGCCAGTAATGAATGTCGCTCTGGTTCGCCAGCAGATGTTTCGCTTTGCTTAAGTTTTCGGGTGACGCGAGCGCGTTCTGAAAATGTGTAGCAGCCGACGTGAGGAGGCTCTGATCAATTCTGGATTTTTCAGTTCGAGACTCGTTGCCTTGTCTCCTACAAGCGGACGGCAACGCTTCGCGTCCAAACGCGAGTTGCGTGCGGACGTGCTGGGCGAGCACCGCGCCTTCCCCGCCTTCCCACGGCTGGAAGTTGCGCCTTGAAATTATTTTCAATGCCTTCGCGTGCTGCCCGGTTTGATTGTAAAGCGCACAAAGTTCCACGCTCAAATCATCGCGCTGCGCCACAAGCTGAGGAAATTTTTCCAGTTCGCGCAACCGTTTCTCCGGCTTTTCGCCAACCCGCTTCCAAAGCTGGTCGCGCTCAAAAAGCAGGCGGGCATCGCATGGGTCTGCACTGAAAGCCTTGTCGTAAGCCACGCGCGCCTTTGCTGGCTTTTTAGAAATGTTGAACCAGCCGATGCCGAGGTTGCGCCAGCCGATGGAAAAGTTCGGGTCAAGTTTCGCGCTGCGTTCCCAAAGTTTGATCGCTTCGGCGTGGCGTCGGCGGTCGTAAAATAAATTGCCGAGGTAATAAGGTGCGCAGGCATCGTGAGGATTTACCTGGATCGCGGATTCGAGAATTTCAATTTCTTCGAGGCGCGAAGGAAAACAGTAATCCGGCGGCAGCGCGGTAGCGCGGTTGAAATTCTTCAATGCGGAATTTTTATCGCCAAGCTTTTCGTGCAACCAACCGATGGTGTAGTGCATCAGCGGCAACACGCCCCAGCTTTGGTCGAGCATATCCGTTTTTTGCGCGGAGGCTTTTTCGAGCAGCGCAACCGCCTCGGCGCAAAATCCGGCGCGGGCGTAATCGTGTGCCAGGTCCAGCGCGGTCTGCAAATCACACGTCAATTTCTGGCCGGACAAATGCCGCGCCCACCAGTCCGGCGGGTCGAGTGCGAGCGTTTCCCGGAGCAGTTCATCCGCTTCGAGGGTGCGATTAAATTTCCGCAGGACAATGGCCTTGAGATTCCGCGCACGGAGATTGTCGGTGTTCAGTCGCAGTGAACGTTTAAGATGGTCGAGTGCCGTGAGCCAGTCCGACTTTTTGCAATCAACTTGAGCCAGCGCATGATAGCCGGCGGATTCCCAGGCTTGATTCCACGTTGCCTTGTAAAACGCCGCGTAAGCCTCTTCATCGCGGTTTTGAAAACGCAGGCACAGGCCGAGGTTGTAATACGCCTCGCCATCGTATGGATTCGGGTTGCGCCGCGTGAGCCGTTCGATGGCCTGGCGAAAATGATTTTCGGCCTCAACAAATTCGCCGCGCCGCAGATGCCAAAGGCCCATCGCGTTGTTACAGCGCGAATCAAGCGGGTCGCGGCGTAACGCCTCGCGCCAGTAAAGCGTCGGACAGCGTGTGGCGTGGCGGTATTGCTCCAGATGCAGGCCGGTGATGAACAGTTCGTCGGCGCTGGAAATTTCCTCCGGTTGCGGTGGTTCAGTCGCGGGCGGCGGGACGTCGCCTTTCATGCGCGGCTTGGGCTGGTAGGAAATGATTTCTCGGCTGCTTTGGTCAAGAACCCGCAGAACCAAATCAATTCCGGCAGCACCACGCGGCAATTTGATTTCCTTGGTGAACGGAGTGCCGGGGGCGAGGTCGCGTTTGGTTGAAAAAAACCTCTTGTCTCGCGCTGTGAGAACAATTTTTGCGCCGGAAAATTTGCTCGTAACAGAAATTCCAAAGCGCGCGGCCCGCCGCAAGGTTTTGGAGTGCGGCAGTCCTCTGCCGCCCTGAGAAAGCGCCAGAGGGCTGGCGCAGTCCAAGACGCGAAGCGAAATTGCCGCATCGAGATTCGCGTGCTGCGCCGGGCCGATTTTCTGAATCGGATACCAGAACTGGCTCCACGTTTTCGTTTCGCCGGGCTGAAGAAAACTGAAGTCCGGCTGGTTGTCGGTATAAACGCCGGCCATGATTTCGATGTAAGGACCGAATTGGCCATTGGAATCTTTGTCCGTCAGATTGCGATCCCAAGCGTAGCCGAACTCGTGATTGCCCCACGTCCACTGCTTTTTGCCCGGAGAAATGTGATGGTTGGCGATGTGGACGATGCCCGCCTGCGCCTTGAAATCATAACCGCCAAAAAAATCCTCCTTGCTCCCCATGCACATGTAGCTGCATGGCGTGGGAATGTTCGCGTAGAAGCTCAAATCATTCGGCGCGTAGTCCGGCAGTTTTGAATTCTTAATTTTTGATTTAGAATTGGCTGCGTGTGGCGGGATGAATTGCTTCGGGATTTCGTTTTCGGAAATTCCTTTTCGTCCGCGCTCGCCGTAGTTGACCCCATAATAAAATCCTGTCGCCAGCGGATACTCACTCATCGAGCGGCGCGCGTGGTCGGTGACGTAATAAACGTCCGGCGGGAAAAAACTTTGATACGCCTCATGCACGCGCGTCGCGACGTTCGCCCACCAGAGAAACGTCTGCACGAAAGGCGTGCGGTTATAAGCGCGCACTTTCAATTCAAGATACGCGCGCCCCGGATGCAGGCAGACGCCGTGCATGCCTTTCATGCGCGTCATCGGGTCGTGGTCGCTGCACCAGATGGTTTTCGAGCCGTCGGCGTTTTCCTCGATTTCAAAATCCACCGGCAGAAAAGTCGCGGGCCGGTGATGTTGCGGCCAGTTGAATTCGATGCCGCCGGAAATCCACGGTCCGGCCAGACCGACGAGAGCCGGTTTGATGACGCGCTGGTTGTAAATGAGGTCGTAGCCGTTCGTTTTGTCCTGTAGGACGTGGATGCGTCCGCCGAGTTCGGGCAGCATCATCGCGCGGAGGAATTCGTTTTCAATCCAGACTGCCTTCCACTTGCGGTCCACTGGCTTTTCGGCGATGCGATCCGTGAAGGGCAGGGGATACACCTTGCCGCTGCTGCCCTGATAAACCCGCTTCTCCAAAAACATCGGGTTTTTGTCTGGGGCCAGCGGCAAATAAGTAGGAAGGACGATGTCCTCGACCCTCACTTTTACAGTTGAACCGTTGCGCATCATTTCAGGAGACGCGACAAACTAAACGAATGCCGCGTCCAGATGAATCACCAAATCTGGTTATGCCTTTGCCGCTTTCAGCAAGGCCGAAATCAAACCATCGGTTGTGTGTTCCTTCGCCTCGAATACCGGTTCCAGCTTCAGCGCACGGATGGTCTTGCTTGTTTCGGGGCCAATCGAGGCGATTTTCAGCTTGGGAAATTGCTTCACCAGCCTTGGCAAATCAAACCGCGCGTGGAAATGCTCCACCGTCGAGCTGCTCGTGAATGTCACCCAGTCCGCGCCCTCCGTCACCAGCCGCGCACCCGCGTCGGCGGGGTCCTCGGTTTCCGGCACGGTTTTGTAAATCGCGATGTCATCCACAATCGCGCCCAGCGCCTTCAGCGCCTCCGGGAATTCGCGGTTCGCCACTTCCGCCCGCAGCAGGCACATCTTCAAATTCTCGATGGTCTCGAATTTGGCAAATGCCGCGGCCAGTTTTTTGGCGGTTGCATCCTCCGGTGTCAAATCCACCTGCAAATGCAGTTCGCGCAATTTCGCCGCCGTCGCCGGGCCGACCGCCGCAATGCGCGCGCCGCCGATGTCGCNNACGCCGTTCGCGCTCGTGAACACCAGCCAGTCGTAGGCGTTCAATTCCAGCAGGCAGTCAATGATGGCGTCTTTCTCCGTTGGCAGTGTGATTCTGATGGTCGGCACTTCGAGGACTTCCGCGCCCAACTCCGCCAGCCGTTTTGCGAACGTGCCAGCCTGTCCCGTGCGCCGGGTGACGACGATTCTTTTTCCGAACAACGGCAGGTTTTCGAACCAGTTCAATTTCCCCCGCAACTTCACCACGTCGCCGACTACGGTGAGCGCGGGTGGTGAAATTTTTTTTTCCGCCGCCAGTTTCGCAATTGTTGCCAGCGTGCCGCTGACGGATTTCTGCCGGCCAGTCGTGCCGCATTGGATGACGGCCACCGGTGTTTCCGGCGGCATTCCGTGCGCGACGAGCGACTTCGTCCAGTCATCCAGATTGTCCGTGCCCATCAGCACGACCTTAGTGCCGGGGATTTTGGCAATCTGCTCGTAGCGCAACGCCGTGGCCGCGTCCGCCGAATCGCTGTGGCCGGTGAAGACCGTGAAGCTGGAGCAATGCTCGCGGTGCGTCAGCGGAATGCCCGCGTAATTCGGCGCCGCCAAGATGGCCGACACGCCCGGCACGACCTCGAAATGAATCTTCGCCGCCACCAGCGCCTCCGCCTCCTCGCCGCCGCGTCCGAAGATGTAGGGATCGCCGCCCTTGAGCCGGACGACGCATTTGCCCGCGCGCGCCCGGGCGATGAGCAGCGCGGTGATTTCGTCCTGCGGCATCTTCATGTTTTTGCCGCGCGCGATGAATTCGGCGGACGACGGTGCGAGGTGGAGCAGGGCGGGGTTGACGAGCGCGTCGTAGAGCACCACGTCGGCGCGGCGGAGCAATTCCGCGCCGCGCAACGTGAGCAGCCCCGCGTCGCCCGGTCCGGCCCCGACGAGATACACCGCGCCATTGAATTTCACGCGCAGAGTCTATTCGCGGAAACCCGTCAGGGCAATTGAGAGATTCAGGTGAACCGGATTTTTCGATTTGCGATTGCGAGGCCGGGCGATTACCTTGGAAACATGATGGAATCGCAGAAACGGCTGAAACGGATCATGAAGGATGCGCTTCGCATCCAGGATCGTTTTGCCGCCGAACCCGTTCTCGCGCGCACCGGAAAAGGTTATCTCAAAAGCGAGGGCGTCGGGACGCTGCAACGGATCAAGGCCGGTTTGAGAAAAGCCGCCGCCCATTGAGCGGGTTTCATGTCGCGCCTCGTCAAACCCTGGCTCGCCCCTTTCGACTGGAATTTTGTAACTGAAATCAACCGCGGACTTTGCCGCCGGAAAAACGCGTTGCACAAACCCACTTCCGATGGACATCTGCCCGCCAAAACGCTTTGGGAGAAAAATCAATTTGCGGAACTCGCCTTGACCGACGCGCTCGACATTTGCCTGAAATGCCACCGGCTCGCGCCCTTCTGCTTTTACAACGGAAACACCTTTGCCGCCATCGCGCGCGACTTCATCGCGGAATTGTCGCCGGGACTCGCCGCCGACCAGGCCCACATTTTGCGCAGCATCGCCGGACACATCGTGGCGGGAACGGCCACGGACATTGAACTAAACCAATTGGATTCAATGCTGGAAGCGCTGGGAAAATAGACCGGTTGGGCAATGAAAGAGCAGGAAGTTTTGCTGCGAGCCTCAAGGCGGGAGCAATTCGCGATGCGGCTTGTGGTCGCGTGCCCACCGAACCAAGGCGTCATCACTGGTGTCTACAAAAAGAAATTTCAGTGTCGGCGATTCAACATGACCATCGCAGAACACGACGTTGGCTTTGCCTTGATGACGGGCGTAGGCTCTTGCCGTGCTTCCGAGAAAATCTTTCGTAACCGCCATTCGACCTATGTCATCTTGCCCATCATCAATGATGGAGCCATTTCCTACAAATCCATCGCCAATAGCCATCATTTCACTTGGAACAACGACTGTTGATTCATTGTTTGGCGGTATGATCCTTCTACCGACTCGATCAATAAAGTCGCCCAATCCAAATTTCCAGCTAATCCCCATGTCATTGTAACCGTATGAACAAAAACCGTGGAGTTCAACGGTTCTGGATTCCTTTGGCATTTCGAGATTGGGACAGAGCCACACACCATTTGTCCAAAACTCGGTGTTCCTTATGTAGTTGTTTTTCCAAACACTGTGCCGCATTTGAGTTTCAAGCAGATCCATCCAACTGGGATCTTTCGCGGAGCCACCAGGCCCGCATGGGTAAACATTGTTGTCTGTGGTGTATTCCTGTAAAGCCAAGCCCAGTTGATTCAAGTTTCCAGCGCATTGAATTCGTTGCGCTCTTGCTTTGGCATGAGTAATCACCGGGAGTAAAATTGCGCAGATGATTGCGATGATGGCAATGACGACCAGAAGTTCAATCAGCGTGAACGCACACAATCCTCCAGCCTTTGGATT
>PLZL01000401.1 GCA_003152145.1 Limisphaerales bacterium | reverse complement strand
CGCGCAGGAAATTCAGGCACGCGGCAGCATCGGAATCGTATTGATGCTTGGTCGGTTCCTTGGGCTTTGGCTCGATGTAGAACTGGCCCTTGAAACCGATTTTCTTTTTGTAGTCCACGGCCATGTGCAGGAATTTGGCGAGGTGGTCCAGCTCACGTTTCATGTTCGTGTTCCACAGCGTGGAGTAGCCTTCGCGCCCGCCCCAGAACACGTAGCCGGCGCCGCCGAGTTCGTGCGTGACTTCGAGCGCCTTTTTGACCTGGGCGGCGGCAAAGGCGAAAGCGTCGGCATTGCAGCTCGTGGCTGCACCATGAACGAATCGCGGATTTGAGAACAAATTGGCCGTGCCCCAGAGCAATTTGATGCCGGTGCGCTTCTGCTCTTCTTTAAGAACTTTTACGACGGCGTCGAGATTCTCGTTGGTTTCGCGCAGGCTTTTGCCCTCCGGCGCGATGTCGCGGTCGTGAAAGGCGTAAAACGGCGCGCCAAGCTTTTCGATGAATTCGAATGCCACCCGGGCGCGGCGCTGGGCGTTGGACACGGAACTCGTCCCGTCGTCCCACGGGCGGATGGCCGTGCCCATACCGAAGGGGTCGGACATCACACCGCGGAAGGTGTGCCAATAGACGACCGAGAAGCGCAGGCAATCGCGCATGGTCTTGCCCTCGATCATCTGGGCAGGATTGTAATGTTTAAACGCCAGCGGATTCCTGGATTTTGGCCCTTCGAATTTGATTTTCGTAATTTTCTTAAACGCAGTTTGCATGGTATTATAATAAGTTCCTGGTTAAATTTTTGGACGCGCGGGGAATTTAAGAAAGTGTCGCGGCTGATTCAAGCGCAATTTGCTGAAATTACGATTAATTTTGCAGAGGTTTTGCGATGCCGCTGGCGGTTGATGGATGATGCTACCTTCCGGCACGCGCGGTTTGGATGACGGATTCGCTGCCCCCTTTAACTCGTTTTACGGGATTTCATGAACAAGTCAGTGATAAACGAATTCAGCGTCGGTGAATCTGTTTTTGCGGCCCCCGTTCGCCGTTGCTGCTCTTTGACAAATTGCATCACCAATTGCGTCAAAACGGCACCCGGCCGGGGATAACCGCCCACGATGTAATGTGGCCCGGCCTTGGTTTCGCCCGCTTCCTTTTCAAAAGTCGGTCGGACGCTTTCCGGCGTTATCAGGGAGTTACCATACTGGAAGATGACCTTGTCCATTACTTTATAGACTTCCTTGCTTTCCTTGACCAGGCCGTAATAGTCAAGAAGTTGGGCTAGGACGTAATTTGACGCCAGCCATACGTCTTTTCCCTGGTCCGATTCCACTGGTTTGCCGGCCTGGGTCCTGGCGGTGGCCCAGCCCAGGGGGTTGCGGTTGTTCTTGAAAATTGTCTTGAGGGCCTGTCGCGCCTGTTCAGCGGGCATGAACGGTTCTTCTCCATTGGCGATCAAATACCACAAACCGTCCAGTTGATTGGTCCAGACGTCCGTATTGGTTTTTCCCGTAACCGGGTCATAGCAGGTGATAAAATACTGCATTCGGCCGCGGCTGGTTCTCTTGTCGAGCCACAGCTTTTCGTAAACGGCAAATCCCTTTTCAAAAATCTCGTCGTATTCCTTTTTGGCGGCTGAATCTTTCATGAGCTCCGCCATTCTACTCATCGCCTTGCACGCGGCGAGGAAACCATTGGAACTGTAAGAATCGATGCCGAACAAGTTGATATTGTCGAAGGTATTTTTAACCTCGTCGGGATTGCCTTCGGGGATGCCGTCTTTGTCCAGGTCAAGTTGCTCCAGATACTCAAAGCCAAATTTGAGCGTATCCCAATTCTTCTTCAAAAATTCCGTATCGCCCAGGTATTTGACGTTACGCAGCACCCTCAGCGCCAGCTTGGGGAACAGGTCGTTCCAATAGTTGGTGTTATACCAGGCATATTCGCTGATGTTGCGCAGGGGGGTGCCGAACGTCATGGCGCCCAAATCATGCGAGACGCTGCCCTTGATTTTTATGGGGGCTTTGATGTGAGTCAGCGACACACCTTCGTATTCTTCCGAATGTTCTTCAAAATGCTGCCGGGCTTCGACGAAAGACGCGTGGTGATGGTAATACCGCTCCGTGAGGTTTTCTTCCAGAATCGAATCAATGACCCGCTGGCAAAGTTCCTGTTCAACGTCGGGAAAGAGCATCAAAAATATCATTGAATACCAGTCCACATCGCAGGAGTTGTTGTAGGGATAGTCAAAACACTCCACAAACCGGGCCACGTCATTGCCGTTTTTATCTTCAATCCAGGCAGAAGCGTTTGACAATGGACAACTGAACTCATTAAACAACAATCTCGCCAATCGCAAGGCGCCGGCCTTGTCGTTTTTATAGGAAGGATCTTGTTGGATGTGCCCGAATATCTTGTTTTGGATGGCCGTTGTCCGGCTTTGCCAGTTCAGATAGTTATCAAGGGCGATTTTCGCCATGTCCCGCGCCCTTGATTCCTTGTCCTTGAAGCTCTTGGTGTATTTACGCTCAAATACCGACCCATCGGCATACCACTGCTGGGGGAAATCCAAAACGACGGCCATCGGGATTTTAATGGTCGCTTTCGGTTTTAATTCAAAGGCAATGCTGATGGCCGCGCCGTAGTCATTGTTCACCTTGGGTCCGAACTTTTGGTAAAAGCCGCCATCAGCCTTCAGCAGCAAATCCTGCTTCAAGCTGTTCAACCGGAAATAGGGTTGGGTGTCTATGGCCAGGCCTTCCCTTTCCGGCACTGCTATGGCCATTCGTTCCTGGCTTTCCTTGCTCCCCATCACCACGCCTCTGATCCCGGCTTGTCTGAAATCTTCATGGACATGGCCTTTCAATGGGGTCGAGCAGATGAAGGCGCTGTCCTGATCAATGGGCCGGTATTTCTTTTCCTGAAGATTTGCCAGCGTTGGTCTGGGCACCACCAAGTCAATTTGCTGTGGCCGGTTTGAAGTGTTCTCGACTTCAAACTCTTCCACGCCGATAGGCATCAGAGCTTGGACGTTGCCGGACAGAAACGGAGAAATCATTCTCCTCGTCACTTTAACCTTCTCCAGTTTGAAGGTCATTTCTGCGAGAGGCGTGGCGAGAGAAATTGAAACCTGCCCCACCGCCACCGGACGGTGATAATAATTTTGCGACACGGGTATGTCATCGGGGCTTTCCATCACCTCGGGCTTTTTTGTGGTAAGCATGACCGTTTTGTCGCCTACGCGGATGAACGGCGCGGAAGCCAGTTGAATCGCCTTTTGGTTCAGAAAGATCAGCCGCCCGGCGTCGTTAAGCCGATTATACAACCCCTCGGGAGATATGCCTACCGAACAGGTTGGCGCGCCCTGAAGAAAAATGGTCTGGGGGAATTGCATGGTCTTCGACATCCCCTGAAAATGGACGGTCATTTTGTTCTGAACATAGATCGTGGGAATTTGCGCCCCTGAAATGGTGAAAAGGTCGCTCGGTTTCAAGCTATGGGATTTTGGCATTTAACATCTCCTCGGTTGACCTTCCGCTGTCCCGGCCAGGTCGGCCGGGAAAGCAGAAAGTATCATGAATAATGGTTGTTGTTCGGAATTAATCGTTTGCGGTTTTTGGCCTGACACTTTCCGGAGTTATGAATGAATTGGCATATTCGGATATAATCACTCATTTCAATTAAAACTCTTCCACGTGGTTATGTCTTTGACAGACCCACAAAATCCCATCCTTGCGGTTCGCTTCTATGCATTACTAACAATATGATAAGCCCAAAGAAGGTTGCTTCTTCGACGGCGCTTTTACGGCGGATTCTTTTTGAACGCCGAGTTTTATGGGCGATCTGGTCTTGGCACATTGCTTGATTTTCCCAAAAAGCAAATCGGTTGCAGCCCTGATTGAATCCGGCGTGCCGCTGAAATTGCAGACCACGGCGTCGGCTTCTTTGGTCGTGCCTTCCACGTATGGGAAATTGGTCACGACGACTACCTTTTTCCCTGCTTCCTTGAGTTTCCTGACCAGCAGCCGGTTGTTGCCCGTCTTGACGATTCGGGCGTAATAATTGGTCATAACGACAAGGTCCACCTGTTTGGCAAGCTCCAGACACTCCTTAACCTCGTCCTCGTTTGCGGCAAAATCCGTATCAACCAGAATCAAGTTTTGCGCATGTTCCACCATATCCTCGCAGAACATGTGCTGGTGCATATAGGGGTCTTTCCCACAAAATTCATAAGGAATGCGCTGCTCAATCACCAATATTTTCTGCTTGGGATTCAACGGCAGCAATTTCTTGTCATTCCGCATTACCATCAGGGCTTTTTTCGCCACGTCCCACGAGAAATCAATGACCGGTTTGCTCAGAGCGTAGGCCTGGGCCTTCTTCGGGTCCTTCTTGCCTGCGGTTTCAAACAGGCCCTGGTCATACTTCATTCTCAAAAGATGCGTGACGGCCTCATTGAGCCGTTCTTCAGAAATGTCGCCTTTTTCAACGGCCTGTTTGATTCCGAAGAAGCACTGCGACCTCGACTCGTCGTCAGCCTTCAGCAGTATCGTATCGCACCCCGCTTTGATCGCCATCGCGCAGGCAATGGGAAGGGGCCATTGTTTCAAGATGGCGGCCATGCCAATCGCGTCGGAAACAATCACGCCGTCAAAGCCCAACTCTTCTCTTAAAAGCCCGGTGAGCAGCTTTACCGACAAGGTCGTCGGGTATTTATCGTCATACGCCGGGTAAACCGAATGCCCTGTCATAATGGCCTTCACACCCGCTGCGATTGCCGCCTTGAAAGGAACCAGCTCGACTTCCTGCATTCTTTTCTTGTCGGCCCTGATTACATCCAGCACATCGTGGGCGTCGGTGGCCGAATCGCCTCTGCCAGGGAAATGTTTGGCGGTCGCCGCAATGCCGCCGTCCTGCAAACCTTTTATAAATGCGACGGCGTGTTTTGCGCAAACCTCAGGGTCATCACCGAATGAGCGGACGCCGATTTCCGGGTTCTTGGGATTAATATTCACATCGCAGACCGGCGAATACATCTGCGTTACGCCGATATTGCTCAACTGCTTTGCGATGGTATTATTGATTTTGTAGGTCATTTCGGGGTCGCCGATGGCGGCCATACCCATTGGGGGCGGGAACTGCCTTATACCGCCGGCCATATAGTCGTTCTTGAAATCGCCCTCGAAATCAATGGTCATATGCAGAGGAATGCCTGATGGTCTAGCCATCGCGATTTTCTGCAATTTGTTCAGGTCCTTGGTATAGTCTTCCGGCGTTATGCTGATGCCGAAGTTTTTGCCGGCAAAATAGGTGTTCGCTATTTTGAAGTAATCTTTAGGCGGTTTGAAGGTCTTGTCTATCTGGGAGTTGCCCCAGTAAAGGTTCTTGCAGGTTTCGACCGCGTAGGGCTCCAGACAGAGGCCGCCGCATTGCAATCGGGTGATTTGTTCAATGCCGCTGGGCGTGAGCATCGCGCCGCGCCGGGTAAAGGTTAAAAGCTGGCCGACCTTCTCCTCCAAACTCATCTTCGCAATTGTTTTACTTACAAAAGCATCTCTTTTCGCATTGCTGTTCTTTGACATTTTTATCTCCTGTTTTGTTACGCTGGTTGTTTATGATTCCCATTTGCCGCGGTTATCCGGCCCTACCCAGAATTCACCCTCTTTCTTCCAACCCATCTCGTCTATCTTCAGATTCTTTGTCTTCCACCCTCCTTTGATCCGCCTCGTCAAATCATCAAACCCTTTGTTCCAAGTAAGGCCGTCAGGAACGGTGACGTTCATGCTTCCCGCCGCGTTGGCATATCTCAAGCACGATTCGATGGTGTGATGCCAAACAAACGCGGAGAGAAATCCCGCAATGGCCGAGTCACCGGACCCAAGTGCTCCCACGAATTTTTCTTCCTGATAAACCGGGAACCAAAGCTCGCGGTTGGCCCAGTTGTCCAGATCGGCGCAGCCGATCGCACCCATCTGCTTCAGCCGGTCCTTGTCGGCGGTCCGGATATACAACCCCCGGTGGCCACATTTGACCATTCCTATCGCCGCACCCATTTTTATCATGTCCTTTCCGACTGTGGCAATCTCTTTGACGGTCAGATGGTCCAGCACGCTCTCTTTGGGACCGAGTTTTGCCTTCTTTTCAAGGAAACTCTCTTTGTAGAGGAAATAAAAAATCTCCTCGGCGCTGGGGGCCATTATGTCCGACAGCGGGACCCAATCCTTGAGAATTGCGTTCCAGTCAACTTGGCCCGCGTAGCTGTTCACGTCCGGCAGCGAAAGGTCAAGGGTGGTTGTCGTATTCAACTCCTTGGTCTTTTTGAGGATTCTTGTCAGCTCGCGGCCGGTGTTTTCGTAAAGCTTCCGCATCCAAGGCGGATACCCGAACAGCATGAGCTTCGCCCGACCGACAAGATCGAAGTCCATGTCATCGTAGCCGAAGGTGTCGTTCGCCCCGCAATGATGCAGATAGAAGCGGTCTATGCCAGGGATGCAAATCGCGATGGTGTATGAGGTGGATTCACCCTTGACCATGTGAATCCCTTTGAAATGGCCCTCGTGCTCTTCATACCAATTTAGGATCTCCTTGCCGAAATCGTCGTCGCCAACCTTGCCGATCAGCTCGGTCTTCACGCCCAACCGGCGGATGGATACGCCGGCGTTGGTGACCGGACCGCCGCCGACCACGACGCAGTCGCCCATGTTGATCATTTTTCCTGGGACAAGCACATCGGTCATCTTGTCCACTTTTCCTTTGATGGTGAAGGCTGGTATTAAATCAAGGCACGTGTGCCCTGCTGCAACGATATCAATGTCTTTTTTGTTCTTCATTTTAAACTCGTTAGGAAGTGGGGTTTTTATTTACTGCGGCGCTTCTCGTCAAGCGAATTCGTATTGCGCCTTTTCTCGAGGTGCCTATCTGTCTAGCGATATATAGTCCCAATCCGGCCCCGTAGGCTGTGCTTTTACTGGCATTCGACCCTCGTGCAAACCTGCGGAAAATTCGTTCCTCCTCGCCTTCGGGAACTCCTATTCGCGCGCATTCGCGAAATTGGCGTCAATCTACTTCCTTGTTGGGGAGTGCATCGCACAAAAAACCTCCGGGAACTGACCTGGTCAGGCGATTTGACCGTTTTAGCCTTGTCTTTGCTTCCGGCTTTCAGTAGAAAATGCACGCAATAAGAGCCGTGAACCATATTGATAAGCATTTATTGGATGCTTTGACCCGCGTTGGCCAGGACGAAAGAGGACGGCTTTAGTCTTGGTATTGAGCAATTTGTGGACAGTGTCGTGACGAATATGAATCAAAAACTCGAACCTTTTGCCGGCAATATCAGTTTTAACGCCCAGCATTCGCCGATGGGCGCTTTCATGAGCTTCACCTGCGGCAACTTTGGCACGCGCGGGGGCGTGGGGCTGCAGATCGGCCAGCCGGGGAATCAGGATATTTACATTGGCGTCAAAGACGGCGGTCGCAAGAGCGATTCCGCACTGCGATGTCTGCCGTTTTATCAAGGCAACGCGCGCGATGCAGCCAGCGCGTTTCTCATCGAGGCCGGGCCCGAACAGCAAAATCTAAAGGAAAGGGCACAGGCGTTCCGCGCGGAACAAATCAAGCGCTTTTATGGCTGGGGCACCGATCGGTGGCAGACGGACGAACTGGGGTTCAGCATCCACACGCCTTTCGGCGCCATTCCGGATCCGGAAACTGCAACCCCACGGCAAATGCGCGACGCGCTGCTGCCGGCGACCACGGCGCGGCTCACGCTGGACAATCGCAAAGGCAGCGGCACGAACACGGCGTTCTTTGCGCTGCATTTCCACGACCCGGGAGTGCGACCGCTGGACATGGGGTCGAATCCACGATTCCGCCTCGCGTTCGCCCACCGGCGGGATTTTGGCGTCGCCGCGGAATTGCGCAAATCCGGCAGCGATGCCATTCCCGCGGGGAAACCGTTTCTTTTCCAGCAGTGGACGGTGGATGGCGGCTTGCGCGACATCAATCCGGTTCACATGTTGGGCAGCGCCGCCGGCATCGGGTTCGAAGTGCCGGCGGGGAAATCGTATGAGTTGGTAATCGCCATCGGCTCACACTTGGACCACATCGTCACGACGGGCCTGGAGGGAAAGTATCTTTACGCGCATCATTTCGGCAGCCTTGGCGAGGTGCTGTCCGAGGCGCTGGACCGCGCCGATGAACTGCGCGCCGTCGCCGAGGCGCGCGACGGGGAGTTGCTCGCCTCCGGACTGTCCGCAGATCAACAGTTCCTCATCGCTCATTCCACCCGCAGCTATTGCGGCAGCACGCAACTGCTCGAGGTCGGCGGAGAGCCGTTCTTCATCGTCAATGAAGGTGAATANNCGTGGGTGGTGAAGAACCTGCTGGACAACTTCGTCCGCCATTACAGCTACATTGATGAAGTGAATGGCGAGCATGGTGACGATACGCGCCGCGCGCCGGGGGGAATCAGCTTCACCCACGACATGGGCGTCCACAATAATTTCTCGCCTCCCGGCACGAGCAGCTATGAGCTGAAAAACCTGACCGGCTGTTTCAGCTATATGACTGCCGAGCAACTGTGCAATTGGAGCCTGCTGGCGGCAACTTACGTGCTGAAAACCGGTGACCTGTCTTGGGCGCGGCTGAACCAGCACGTGCTGGCGGCCTGCGTGGGCAGCCTCGTCAACCGCGGCGGCGAGACGGGATACGTCCACTACGACTCATCCCGTTGCGAAAAAGGCGCCGAGATCACCACCTATGATTCGCTGGACAAATCTCTGGCACAGACACGAAACAATGTTTACATGGCGGTCAAATGTTGGGCCAGCTATCTCGGCCTGGCGATGGTGCTGGAGAAACTTCAAGCCCCCGGCGCCAAAACAGCCCGGGATGAGATGAAGCGGATTGAACAGGATCTGCAGCGGCGCACGAGTGACGAGGGCGTCTTCCCCGCCGTCTTTGAAGAGGACAACCCCGGCTACGTCTCGCGGATTCTGCCCGCGTGTGAAGGTCTCGTCTATCCGCTCATGTGGGGCGTGCGTGAGCCTTCAGCCTTGCTTGACGTGCTCAAGAAACACACCCAGGCGCTGCTGCTGGACTCGCAGCGACGGAACCTGTTCCCCGACGGAGGCATCAAACTCTCTTCCACTTCGAACAATTCGTGGATGAGCAAGATTTGCATCGTCATGCATGTGGCGCGGCGCGTGTTTGGGCTGGATCAGGACGGGAAGGTAAAGCAAATCTTCACCGCCGCCGATGCGGCCCATGTCAAATGGCAGACCGATGGCAGCAGCTACTGGGCTTGTTGTGACCAGATTGTCAGCGGCAAAGCGCACGGAAGCAGATATTACCCAAGGATTATCACGTCAGCGCTGTGGATGGAGAAGTAGGTTGCCGACCGTCTTCTCAACTGTTTGCCCGTGCCGCCTTTACGACAGCATCCAATGCGGGCTTTGGCTGACAGCAGCGGTCAAAGAGCATGGGATATTCCGCCCGGCCGGTGATGGGCCAATAGTTGCGCCAGGATTGGCCGTCATGCACGGCCCAAAACGTGATGCGACCGAACTTGTCTCGATACTTCCGAAAGAGTGAAAACAATTCGGCATACCGCTTGGCCAACTCCTTCTGCGCCGAGTCCGGCAGGCCGTTCGGATAGGGATTGTATTTCTTCTGTGTTGCCGGGTCAAAAGACGAGATGTCCACGATTTTTGACTCAAGCGGATAATACGGGAGCACGCCAATGTCCAGCTCGGTGATCATCAGTTTCGGGCCTAATTGAGCCAGGGCCAGAAAGTGGTTCTCAATCTCATCCATCCGCGGATGGTCCGTGAACCAATGCCCTTGGATGCCGATGCCATCCACGCGAACGCCCTTTGCCTGGAGTCCCTTGACCAGACCGATGACGCCTTCGCATTTGGGGCGATTTTCCAAATCGAAGTCATTGTAATAGAGTTCGGCTGAAGGATCCGCCTCGCGGGCAAATTCAAAAGCCTTGGCCACGTGGTCCTCGCCGAGGATTTCATACCATCTGGATTTCCGCCAGGAACCATCCGCTTTGATGGCTTCATTTACAACGTCCCAACCGTGGATTCGGCCTCGATAACGGCCCATCACGGTAAAGATGTGCTCCTTCATCCGTTCCAGCAACGCCTCACGGCCCAAGGGTTTGCCCGATGCATCCTGAAATACCCAATCCGGCGTCTGATGCCACCAAACCAGCGTGTGGCCGATGATGTGCATTTTGTGCTTTTCGCCAAAGGCGACGTAGCGGTCCGCCGCTTCAAAATTATATTGACCTGGCTGCGGATGAACTTCTTCCCACTTCAAAATGTTTTCCGGCGTGATGCTGTTGAAATGTTTCACCACCACGGCCATGGCGTCCGGCTCCTTGCCGGAAATCTGATCCACGTTGAGCGCAGCGCCAATATAAAAATCATCCTTGAAAACGTCTTTCAGAACAGGCTGGCCTGCGGTTTCAATCCTCGAAACGGTTTGGTCTAGTGTATTCATCATGGTTCGCGCACGCCTCTGTCGGCACAGGTTGGCAAACAGTCAGTTCTAATAGCGAACAAAATGTGTTTTCCATCGCCACCCGCGTTTTTTGCGCGTTTCTTTTCTACGGAAAGTGGCGGACGACGACAAGGCAAAACTACTTTTTTCTTGTGCGCCTGCACCATCATCACGAAATACTGGCAAGAATCCGTCTTGCATGGCGCCGGTGAAAGCAAACGCATCCTTGACTGCATCGGTTACGCTTGACATCACGCCGGAACCCCTTGCATTCTACGACAATCGCATGAAATACGTCGTTGAACCCGGCGGTTTTGAAATTATGGTCGGCAATTCTTCGCCCGACGATGATTTGCAGAAGGTAACTTTGACAGCGACGAAATAATCAACCCCGAAAATTATGGCCGAACAACATTTCCAACAAAAACTGTCGTTCTTTGAAAAAGCCGGTTACAGCGCCGCCGACTCCGCCGCGAATTTCGTCTTCATGACGATGATCCTTTTCCAGACGAATTTTTACACGGATGTGTTCGGGCTCAGCGCGAGCGCTGCGGCTGCCATTCTCCTGTGGCCGCGATTGTGGGACGCGATCGCCGATCCGATTGTAGGCATCCTCGCTGATCGCACCAACACGCGCTGGGGCAAATTCCGCCCGTGGATATTGTTCACTGCCGTGCCGTGGTGCGTCATCATGATTCTGGCCTATACCACGCCCCAGGGCTGGAGCATGCATGCCATGATCGCCTACGCCGCGATCACCAATACAATGCTGATGTCGATTTATTCGATGAACAACATGCCCTACGCGGCGCTGGGCGGCGTGATGACCGGCGACGTCGTGGAACGTGCGAAATTAAATGCCTTCCGCTTCATGGCAGTGAACGCGGCGCAATTCATCGTGGGCGGTTTTACGCTGCCGTTGGTCGCCAAATTCGCCGCCAGCCACGCGCATCAAAACGGAGGAGGACTGGTTGGTATTGCCGACAAACAACATGGTTGGCAGATGACCATGGCCCTTTGGGCCATCCTGTGCCTCGTCCTGTTTATCATCACTTTCACCACCACCAAGGAACGGATCAAGCCCATCAACAAGGAAAAATCGTCGCCCAAACAGGATTTCGCCAACCTGCTCAAAAATAATCCATGGAAGATCATGTTTTTTATGACGCTCTTCCATTTCTGCATGCTTTCCTTCCGCGGTGGCGCGCTTTACAATTATTACCATCATTACGTTGACAAGGCGGCAATGTATGATTGGGTGCAGAAACTCGGTCTCGTCCTGCCGGCGGGCACTCAGGCCACCCACGGAATTTTGGAATTTCTTGGTTACATCGTTCACGGCGACCGGTCTGATTTGGCAAACTCAAATGTCGCTGATGTCTTTTACAGCATTACCAACATGCTCGGCACCGCTACCACCATCATTGTCATCCTTCTCTCTCCACCATTGGCCATGAAATTTGGAAAGAAGACCGTTGCCGTAACTGGCTTCACGCTGTCAACGCTCTCTGCCCTGGCGTTCTATACGCTTAAACCCACAGACGCTAACAGCATGATTGCCCTGACCTTTATCGGCTCGGTTTGTTATGCCCCTACGATTCCATTGATCTGGGCCATCTACGCCGACGTGGCAGATTACTCCGAATGGAAAACAGGCCGACGATTCACCGGCATGGTCTTCGCTACGATTGGTTTCGGTCTGAAATCGGGGCTGGCTCTGGGATCGGCCTCGTTTCTCTGGATCATGAAATATGTATTCAGTTACGACACCAAATTGCCCGATGCGACCCAAGCCATAGCTGGTTATCGCGCGTGCAGTGGCATCGTGGTTGGCATCATTTTCGCCATCTGCACCGTCTTGTTGATTTGCTATCCCCTTAATAAACGCCTGACCGTCCAGATGGCCGATGAACTCGCCGAGCGCCGGAGAAAATTCGCATCGGAAAATCCGGCCGCAGCTTAGCCTTATGAAAAACCAATTCACACTGGCGGGTTTTATTTCTCTCGCCATTACCACCATTCTGTTCACCGGTTGCGCCACCAAGCCAACCCTGAAAGGCGCCTACAAAAGCGACTTCAAAATCGGCGTGGCCATAAACGAGAGGCAAATCACCGGCGAAGACACCAACGGCGTCGCGCTCATCAAAGCGCAGTTCAATTCCATCGCGCCGGAGAATGTCATGAAATGGGCGTCCATCCATCCCTATCCAACAAACAGTCCCGGAACCAATGCCTACAATTTTGGCCCTGCCGACGCCTACGTTGAATTCGGCGAGAAGAACAAGATGCTTGTCGTTGGCCACACGCTGGTCTGGCATAGCCAGACACCGAGATGGGTTTTTCGGGATGCGAATGGCCGGATGCTCAACCGAACCAATGCGGCGGACCGTGAGCTATTGCTGCAAAGGATGCACGACCACATTCAGATGGTGGTAGGCCGCTACAAAGGCCGGATTAAAGTTTGGGACGTAGTCAATGAAGCGTTGAGCGACAGCAACAATGCCAACGACACCAACATTCTCCGGCAAACGTCGCCTTGGGTCCGCATTCTTGGCCCGGAGTTCATCGTGAAGGCGTTTGAATATGCGCACGAAGCCGATCCCAAAGCCATTCTGCGTTACAATGATTTCTCGATTGAAAATGAACCGAAACGCAAGCGCCTGATCGCGCTGATCAAGATGTTGCAGGCTCGGCACGTGCCGGTCATGGCCATCGGTTTCCAGACCCACGCCAATTTAAGCTGGCCAAGTCCCGAATTGGAGGACGCCGCCCTCACCGACATTGCCCGGCTGGGGCTGCCGATTCACATCACCGAACTCGATATCAACGCCTCCCGGGCGGGTCAGCGAATCCAAAGCGCGGATATCAGCCAAAACAATCAGGCCACCGGCACAACGAATCAATCGCCCGTCGAGGCCGCCCAGCAGAGACTGACCCAACAATACAGCAATCTGTTCGGCGTGTTTCTCAAACATCGCAACTCAATCAAGCTGGTGACATTTTGGGGAGTGACAGACGCCGATTCATGGCGGAGAAACGGCAGCCCGTTGCTGTTCGATGGAAATTGGCAGCCCAAGCCGGCGTTTGACGCGGTGATCAAGGCAGCCGGCAAGTAATTCGCGCACAAAGCCGGCCTGTCGGTGGATTTATTGTCCATTTTCGCCAGGCACCGCAACGTCATCCACCGCGTGACATTTTGGGGAGTGACCGATGGGGAATCATGNNCGCGCGTTGAAGACCTGCCCGGTCGCAAACTTTGCCGTCACTTCACGGGGCGGCCGGCCTCACCGGACAACATTCAGGACGGGCTATTTCACGGTTCGGAAGACCCGTTTTGAGAACTTACTTCCGGTGATTCTTTCTTGATAGAAATTCGCAAGACTGTTAAAATATGCTTATGTTAGAAGCCAGTGACAGAAAAGTCAGCTATGCACAACGGGGTGCATGCTCTGGGGTCTAATAATACTGTTGATGAAAACACTCCTAAGGTTGCTGGTCGCCGCGTTACTGCTACTGATTCAGAACTTTTCCACGAGCTGGGCAGGGCAGGTCATTGTGTGGGGCGGGGGCTTTTCAAATGTGCCATCGGGCTTGACCAACGTTGTAGCGGTGGCGGCTGGTTGGTTTCATTGCCTTGCGCTAATAAATGATGGAACGGTGGTCGTATGGGATAACAGTTCAGTCCAGACTAATGTGCCATCAGATTTAACAAACGTTATAGCAATCGCCGGCGGCGAATCATTCAGTATAGCATTAAAGGCAGATGGCACCGTAACTGGCTGGGGCAATAGCCCCGCTGTTCCAGTGTCAGATGATTTGACAAACGTGGTGGCTGTCGCTGCGGGTTCATCCCACTGCCTAGCGTTAAAATCCGATGGGACGGTTGTTGCTTGGGGAAACTACACAACAACCGGGCGACCTTTTGGTTATCCAGCATATGTGCCTGATGATTTGATGGACGTGGTTGCGGTAGCTGGTGGTATGGGACATAGCTACGCGCTCAAGTCGGATGGAACCGTGGTGGCTTGGGGTGATAACACTTGGGGACAATTGGATTATCCGGGGGATTTGACAAATGGCGTGGCGATTGCTGCCGGCATTTTTAATGGTATGGCGGTAAGATCTGACCGCTCGGCTGACGGTTGGTCGGCGTCATGGGGATACGATTTGCCAGCAAACCTGACAAATGGTGTGGCGGTTGCATCAGGATTGGACCATAGAGTATTATTAAGATCGGATGGGACTGTTACCGTGTGGAGTGGCAACACACAAGGTCAAGCGAATGTGCCAGCAGGCTTGAGCAATGTGGTGGCAGTGGCGGCAGGGTATAGTTTTACTTTGGCGCTCGTGGGCAACGGCCCACCAGCAACGCAAGCGCTGGCTATCAATCCAACGCTCACCAGTCAAAACTTTCGGCTACAGATTCCAACGCAAAATAATCATGTTTATCGTTTGGAATACAAGACCGCGCTGACGGATAGTAATTGGACGGCGCTGCCATTGGTTGCCGGCACCGGAGGGCTTCAAACATTGGGGGACTCGACCATTACCGACAACACGCGCTTCTATCGCGTCCGGGCTTGGTAGCCGTAGTTGGAGACTGCTACGTTCACCGGCGGCGCATCCTCCGTGTATCACCAAACCGTTTTTTACATCGGCTGGCGTTCATGCTGCCCGTTGCTCGTAATCCTCCAGTGACGGGATTTTCATCTGCGCCCGTTTTGCGTAAGCGCGATGGCACCTTTCTGAAATGAACGAGCGGTAATTCATTTTTAACACGGGCACAGAAGAAACACCGCGTTGCAGGTGTCAAGCCGCCCGGTTTTCTGTTTCGTCCTGGATGTAGGTCCTGCCGCGATAGAACCGGCTGGCGAGCAGGAACAAAATCGCCGTCACGAGCATGACCTTGACAAAGAAGAAGAAATAGCTCGCTCCGGCCAGTTTCAGGCTGCCGTCCGGATTTTGGATGAAGAAATTCACCCCGGCGGTGAACACGTTGCCGAGGGCTATCGAGCCAAGATAAGTGCACATCACCAATGACTTCATCTTCTTCGGCGCCTGTGTGTAGGCAAATTCCAAGTGCGTTACCGACAGCATCACTTCACCGGCGGTGAGCACGACAAACGCGAGGATTTGCCAGAGGATGTGCGGTTGCTGGCCGGCGTCAATCCGCGTCTGGATCCAGCCAACAATCAGGAAGGCGACGATGACCGCCCACAGCCCCGCGCCAAACCGCCGGAGCGGAGTCACCTTCACAAACCGCGCCAGCGTGGGATAAATGACATAGGAAAAAAGCGGCAGCATGACGAGCACGAAGACGGGATTGACTGTCTGGATTTGCGCCGGCAGCCAGTCATGGCCGAACAGGTGCCGGTCCATTTTTTCCGACTGCACCACCCACGAAGAGAAATTTTGCTGCCAGAGCGCCCAGAACATGGCGGCAAACGGAACCAGAATCAGCAGGTTTCCCAATGCCTTGAGGTTTTCGCGCCGGAGAAGTTCCCGGGCATACACACCCAATCCCGCCGGTGGAATATGCACAAATTTCCGGCGTCCCATCCAGAAGACAACCGTGGCAATCAACATGGCGATGCCGGGCACGCCAAAGGCAACCCTTGGTCCCACGCGATTCAACAATTCCGGAATGAGGATTGTGGAAAAGGCCGAGCCGAGGTTGATGGAAAAGTAAAACCAGTTGAACACGCGCGGCAGCAAGTGTTGATTCATCGTGCCAAACTGGTCGCCCACGTTGGCGCTGACGCACGGCTTGATGCCGCCGGCGCCCAGGGCAACCAGTCCACACCCGAGGACGAGACCCAGCCGGGTATCATTCATCGCGAGGGCGAAGTGGCCGAAGCAATAAACGACGGACAGCAGCAGGACGATGAGATACTTGCCGAACACGGCGTCGGCCAGGAGCGCGCCGAGAATCGGCAGAAAATAAACGGCGGAAACGAATGTGTGATACCAAGCCTCGGCCTGTGCGTCAGTCATGTGGTCAGGCTGGCCTTGGGCGTTCATCAAATACTGGGTCATGAAGATCACCAGGATGGAATTCATGCCGTAATAGCTGAACCGCTCGGCCGCTTCGTTGCCGACGATGTAAGGAATGCCCGGCGGCATCTTGTCGGTCTTCAACGGTGCCGTGAGATATTTGGATTTCGTCATGGTTCAATCAATGGTAGGCACAAACATTGGTGGTTTGCGCGCTTGGGTTGCTTGCTCGAATGCATAAGCGATTTTAAGCAGGACCGGTTCACTCCAAGCCCGGCCAAAAAAGGAAATTCCCACCGGCAATCCACGGATTTGTCCGGCCGGAACGGTGATGTTCGGATAACCGGCCACCGCCGCGGGTGATGAAGCGCCGCCGATATTGCGGTCGCCATAAACATGGTCCGTCTTCCCTGCCGGACCGCCGGCGGGAGCAACCATCGCGTCGAGCTGATGCTTGTCCATCACCGCGGCAATGCCCTCGTCCCGCGACAGACGGCGACAACGCGCCAGCGCGTCGAGATAAACCTTGTCGGTCAGCGGCCCTTTCGCCTGCGCCTTGACCATCGTTTCCTGTCCGAAGCAGGCCAGTTCGCGGTCTCGGTTGCGCTCGTTGAACTCGACGATTTCCTTCAGCGAATGCACCGGCGCGCCGGGTCCGAGCGCCGCGAGGTAGGCGTTGAGGCCGGCCTTGAATTCATACTGCAACACCTCCCCTTCGCTCGCACTGGCCCGGTTGAGGTCGTCCTCAAAATCCACCAGCGTCGCGCCAAGCTGTTTCATGGCGTTCAAGGCCGCTTCGAGCAATGGGGCGTCGAGCGCGCCGGCTTGAAAGAACCGCCGCGCCACGCCAATGCGCGCGCCGCGCAGTCCGTTCGGGCCGAGAAATTGGGTGTAATCCCCATGAGATTGGCCGCGGCTCGATTCTGTAGCGTCGTCGCGCGGGTCAATCCCGGTCAACGCGCCCAGTAGAATCGCGGCGTCGGTTACCGTCCGCGCCATCGGCCCCGCAGTGTCTTGGCTTTTGGAAATGGGAACGATTCCGGAACGGCTGATCAGTCCAACCGTCGGTTTGAGGCCTACAATACCGCACACCGCGGCGGGCGAAACAATGGAACCGTCGGTCTCCGTGCCGATGGCGACGGCACACAGATTCGCCGCCACGCCGACGGCCGAACCGGAACTGGAACCCGAAGGGTTGCGATCCAGCGCGTAGGGATTGTTCGTCTGTCCACCGCGACCGCTCCAGCCGCTGGACGAACGGTCGCCGCGAAAATTGGCCCACTCGCTCAAATTGGTTTTTCCCAGAATGACCGCGCCGGCCTCGCGGAGTTTTTGCGCCACGAACGAATCGCGTGGCGCAATTGAGCCGAGCAGCGCCAGCGAGCCGGCGGTGGTCATCATCCGGTCATGCGTGTCGAGGTTGTCCTTGATCAACACGGGAATGCCGTGAAGCGGCCCGCGCGGCCCTTTCGCTTTGCACTCGCGATCCAGCGCACGAGCGATGGCCAGCGCGTCCGGGTTGACTTCGAGCACTGCGCGCAAAGTCGGTCCGCGCAGATTCATTTCCTCGATCCGCCGCAAATACCGTTTGGCCAATGAAACGGCGGTTTCCTCTCCCGATTTCATGGCCGCCTGCAAATCGGGGATGCCGCATTCTTCCAACTTGAAAGATTTGGGGTGAAACCGGGCTGAAACTGGACTCATTCGACCGGCCGGTTCAGCCATTGCCGGGCCGGCAACTAACGCCTGCGCGCCGCTCAACGCCGCGAGTTGGAGAAATTCACGCCGGTTCATTATTTCACCAGACCCAACTGCGCGCGGACAAGTTCGGGCAGGTATTTCACTGGAATTGAGCCACGGGAAATAACCGCCTGATGGTAGTCCGCCAAGTTGAACTTGTCGCCCAGTTCGCGTTCGATTTGCTGGTGCAAACGGTAGTGGGCCATGCGGCCAACGAAATATGTGCTGAGTTGCACGGAACTTTGTTTGGCGCGAACCAGTTTCAGCTTGGCCTCGCCTTCGGATTGAAACGCGTCCTGCGTCAGAAAGTTCATCGCCTCGTCGTCCGTCATCCGGGTGCAGTGCATTTTATAATCGAGGATCGAATTGGCCACCGCGCGAAGATAAAATTTGAGTTCCATCAAACGCAGCTTCAAATCGCCGTCACCGTAGCCCTCGTTCAGCATGGTCATTTCACCATAGACCGCCCAGCCTTCGACATATACGCCGGATTGGAACACGCGCCGGATTAGCGAAGGCGTGCGGACGGCATACGCCAGTTGCACGTAATGTCCGGGATAGGCTTCGTGAATGGTCAGGATTTGCAGCATGTAATGGTTGTATTCCTCCAGAAAACTTTTCACCCGCTGCGGAGACCAATCCGCCGGCGGCGGGCTGACGGCGAAATAACTGTGGGCGTCGGGGTCCAGCGGCGGCGCGTTGTCGAGATAGGCCAGTGAATTTCCACGGCGAAATTCCGGCATCTCGATCACCTGGCACAGATCGGGGTCGGGCAGCCGGACATAATTTTTTTTGCGGATGAACTCTTTGATGCGCTCGACTGTCGCGTGAGCGTCCTGCACCAAATCCTCCGGCTTGCCATGGTCCTGGTTGATCGCGTCAATGACTTTCAGGATGGTTTCCCGCTCGCCGGCCGCATCATCCGGCGGCAGCAGCTTTTGCGGAAAATACTGGCACCAAAGCTGGCGCGCGATGACATACATGTCCCGCCGGACGAGGACGAATTCCGTTTCGGCGTCCGCCAGGTTTTGCTCGGCGGTGATTCCCGCGTCGGTCTCCAGCTCGAATTTCTTGTCGAACTTCCGCTTTCCAATCCGCCATTCGCCGGTGGCACGCGCCATCAACGGCCCTTTGAGGAATTTCTGATAATTCTTCAGCACAGCGGCCACCGGCGCGGCGGCGGCTTTGAGTTTGTCGAGTTGCGGTGTGTCGCCGGCGAGTTGAAACATTTCCTTTTCATAAAAGCCAATTGAACCCTGGTTCTGGAGGATGGCGGTCTCCAGAATCGGTTTGGGAGGATGTGCCAGCGTCTTTTCCGCCTCGGCCACAATGCGCGGGATTTGCGCCATGCGGGCGATGCAATTGGCGATGTTGGTCTCCTTCGGCAGCGTGGACTGCGTGAGCAGCAGATAAACACTGTCGTTGATGTAAGCGCCGTAAGTGCGCGGGTCTTCCTGGAACGGATGCTGATTCTTTGTCTCCCAGATTTGCGTCTGCAAATTGTGCTGGAAAATCTCGAAGTCAATCTGGCCGTCGCGCGACAGCTTCTGGTAATTTACCTGCCGCGGCAATTCCCGGAGCGTTTTCTCCGCCAGGGCCAGCCAGCCTTCGCGCGCCTTCGGCGAAATGTCATCGAGCAGATGATCAATCCGGTGATCGCCCAGTTGCGTGGCAGCGAGCGGCTGCTGCCGGAAATATTCGTCCAGGTAGCTTTTGAAAAACGCGTTCAATTGGCCGTCCTCCGATGGTTGGGCAAAAACCGGCGTGGCCGCCATCAAAAAGTTCAAAACGCTGATGCTCAGAATCCAGATTGCCTTGTTCATAGAATCATTGCGAAACACGGGTTTTCGTTCAGGGTCCCGTCGCGGCATTATGGGAATCTGTTTTCGCCTCCGAGCCAAGCAGATTCTTTTCTAAGAACTCCGGCAGGCGCCGACGCGCCTGCCCGCTTTTCGGCTCATATTCCTAAAGCGCGAACCGAATGCGCAGCAGCAAAGCCAGATCCTCGCCGGCCTTCACCAACTTCCAAAGCGTTTTCAGTTCAGTCCGTTTCATCTGGACGCAATTTATCTTCAAGCAATCCCGTGCTAAATCGACGCAATTATCGCTGACGCTGAAAGCCAAATGGCATCCTACGGGAGGCGGTCGTCGGCGCGGTCAGGGCATAAACCGCATCTCTTGCAGCTAATTCTGAAGCACTTGGTTGGCGGTTTGTTTTGCTTCTTCCAAGTTAAGATGGTCATGTCCATTGACGACATCGAGAAGGTCATTGGATTAGAATCCATCGAATTTCTGAATCGCTTTGACAGGAATAAAGGGAGCTAGCTCTGTCGAACTGGATGATGAATGGGCAATCTCTCTTAGGTGATTGACAGCGTATCGATTTCGTTTGGAATACCTTCCGTCCACGCCTGAATCCTGTTCCGACCTTGGTAGTTTGTCAGTTAACAGCATTTCTTTTCGTGTTGATTAATAGTTCTAAGATCATGCTTCGACACAATTATAATTGTTGACATTCAGGCTTTTTTTTTGTGCATTTGCTTGATTTGCCATCAACTTTTCCCCGACGGCGGAAAATGGTCGCTTTGAGTCTGCTGACAGGATTTGGGATAGGCAACTTGACACGGCTTGAGAATCCGACCGATCTCGCACAGCAATATGGACCCTTTCATTCTGAAACGATTCTTTGCAATCCCGACAGTGATGATGCTGACAGTTTCAGGGAGTCAGGCCGACGAGCATCAACCGGCCGATTTCACGCAGCCACCTTGCCGTCGGCGGTAACATCAGTGCGCCTTCATCGCCGGGGCTGCGGAGAGGAATCTACGAAGGTTGCATCGCCGGACGGACAAATCGCATGGAAGAATTGAAAGTCGTGCGTTCGAGCCGCGTGGTGATTGAACTCAAGGAGACCAAGCCCGGCTTTTATGAGGGAACGGGGGCGATTTTCAGCATGTTAACCGAACCGCCCAAACCGCTTTATGAACTGAGGGCCGAATACAATGAAGCATCTGTTGTGTCCCTTTGCTCAATTCAAGGTCCGGATGAGCTCAAAATGAACGGGACCAGCATGCAAGATTTCAGAGGCGGTTTTACAAATGATGCGTCCGGCGATGAGCACCTTGAGGCGAAAACCAGGTCCAATCCCGCAGGAGGTGAATTACAAATGATGCTATGGCGACAGGATAATGGGCCGGATAAAGTCAGCCAGGGAACGTTGTCCATCCAATTCGCAAGCGTGGACCCGGCCGAGACGCCGCCGGGCGAGCCGGTGACGTTGCGATATGAATTCCGCGCGCGGGACATCCTCGAAGCGCCGTTCAAGTATCAGGAGAAACTCACCGTCACGGGACCCGGTGGCGAGAAACTGGTCACTCCGGGCGGCTCACAACAACTCGATTATCAGCACGGCAGCCAAGGCCCCGGTTCGTTGGACGCACACGGAGTCCGCGTGTGCAAACTGCCCGGCTCAACTCAGACCGGCCAATACACCTACCGCATTGAGATCACCGCCGCCGGTTACACCAGGCAAGGCACCAACAGGGTGACGTTTCGGGTTGTCGCCACGAACGCGCCGCCGCCGGCATCGTCCAGCGGATTCGACTCGGTGTTGGCAAGTGAAGGTCATCCCATGGATCCGGAAACGCTGGCCCGGTTCAAGACAGGTTTTGAAGTTCACGACACTAACAACGCGGCATATTGGGCGCAGAGGCGCCGGAAATTGGAGGGGAAAGACGCTCAATTGTTTAACGAACGATTTAAATCCGATCGCAATCCGGACGATTCCCAGACCAACGCAACACCGGCGGCGGAGGAGGTGGCGCCGCAGTTGAACATCCGTATGGCCGCTCCGGTTCTGGAGTTGATTGCCGGGGACATCGGCCAGATTGATGGCGTGTTTGTCAGCGGTTGGAAACGAAACTCCAGCGACCGCGTCGAGGCCGACCTCGGCGTGGTAGATGTTGGGGGCGACATGAAGGTCAACCGCCGGATCCATGCCGCGCCCGGCGATACTTCGGCCATGTCCGCCAACATGGACGGCCCGGAATATTATTTCTCCGAAATCTGGACCGCCAAAATCGGCGCCCGCCCTGGCCTCACACGAGTTCCCATCATTGTCCGTCAAGGCCTTGCCAACGCCGCGACTTATTTGAATGTGTGGATTTTGCCGCGCGACACCCGCCTTGCCTCGTCCGGCATGACGTCATTTTTGAACCCGCCCGGCGGAGTCGCTCCAAACGTTCAAGCTTCAAATCAGATTTCAGCGTCTTCTCCCGCCAATCCGCAGGAAATCAATCTCCAACCGGCCAACGATCTATTCAAGTAACAACGCTTTGCAGATGCCTTGCAAATGCTCGATCCCATCGTAACCAAACACCCGGAATCGCGGGATGCGCGATTCCTTCGCGGCCGGACCCGGATGTGGCTCAATGACCTGCGGGGCGCCAGGGAGGATTTTTCCCAGCTGGCCGGGCAGAATCCTGCTGACTATGAAAGCCAGCGGCGGGTCGTGGAATTGAAATTGATGATTGGCGACCGTCGGGCCGCCCTTCAAAAAGCAAGCACTCTGGCAAAGGCCGAGCCGGACAATATCATGCTTGCGTGTGTGTATGCCTATGCCGCGGCGGTGAATCAAGACACCGGGACGGCCCAACGAGTGTATGCCGAAGTTGCGAAGAAGGCCCCAACCTTGGCCGGTCGTCTGTATGCTGAAGCCCGCAGGTTGCAGCAAGCGGGTGTGCCATTGATGGCCTTCAGAGTTACCAGACCGTGCTGTGGCTCAAACCATCGGATCATCGGCCTTACTATGACATTGGCACCATCTATGCGAACCTTGGCGAACACGACAAGGCCATTGATGCTTTTCAACGGTTGTTGAGCCTGGAGCCAGCGGGTGATCTGGCCGAACACACCCGCCAACAACTGAGCAAGATGCAATCGCCGCCTTGAAATCGGCCCGTCGCCTGCTCACTGGCTAATCATTCCGCCAGATTTGCACAAAAACTGAACGAAAAATTCCGAAAATGACTTCCGCCATGAATCCACCAAGTTTACTTCTTCGCGATTCTCCGGTCCGGGCAGTGTCCCGGCTCGGTTTGATGGGCTTTCTATTGTTGGTTTGCCTCGACCGGGTGTCCTTTGCCCAATCGCCGCCCGCCGCTGGCGCCGGCGATCAGACGCTCATCACGACCGCGGAACTCAAGGAGTATGACGTTGCCAATCAACCGCGAGGGAGCTGCTGGCGTTGGGAACCGGGCCAGACCGAACTCAAATTGGTTTGGTCAGACCAACCCTTCACCATCCAGATTCCGTTCAAAATGGAATTGCAAAAAGCGAACAACGAACTGTTGGGCAAGTCCATGGAGGCGGTTGTTAAAATTCTGCGTTTTGAGGCGAATGGCCCGTCCGTCCCGATCTCATCCACAAAGACTCCGTTCCAGCCGGTATATTCCTCATTCAGGATTCAGTCTTATGGGACGTATCGCCGGGATGGCCAACTGGTCTATCGAAATGACTTTACCGTTGTGGATTCACCCAGATCCACGGCCAGCACGAATCTCCATGTAAACTGCAATGCTTATTGGGATGGAGCTTGTTTTGGCAGTTTTTTTGGCAGCATCCAGGACCCGCAACACGACTCCTTCAACGAAATCAGCTTGAAATGTGCGGACATCCCGATTCAGGCGGGAGAAATCACCGGCCCGGGTAATATGATGTTCTGGCTGGTTCTGGATCCGCGCGGAACGGGCAATCGGGGATTTGCTGAATGGTATCAGGGCAAGACCGAGTGCAGTGTGCAATTCCAGGTCGTGTTAAGCCAGTTCGACTGGCTGACCAAACAATGGCGGGCAATCCTCACGAACGATTTTCAAGTGAAGGTCAAACAGAACGGATGGGCGATTCAAAAAAATGAAGTTCGCCACGAAGGTGACTGGCCCTGGACGAGGCATTGGGACGGGGGCGATGACCGCATGAATGAAACTGTGACTGGAGCGGGAGGCACCCTCAGTGTTGACTTCGCATACCTGTCCGTGCCCAAAGCAACGGGTGCAAACGGTGGAAAAACTGCACCGGCAGAGCCGCCGGCCAAAGGCCAAATCAACGTCACCCTGCCCAATCAACTGCTCGATTACACCCCGAATTCCGTCCGCTTTGAAACCAGCGGGGCCGGCGTTGACGAATTGAAAGCCAGATATGCTTTCACAGGAACATCAGCCGGGCAATACGTCGGACTTGCCGATGCTCTTACCAATTCCGTCCCGGATTACTCCGCGCCGGCGTTGGATGTTGGTTTTATCCGACATTATATTTTGCTGGACGATTGGACGGCATATCACAAGGTCGGACAACAAAGA